>JAPLAT010000493.1 GCA_026393175.1 Pseudonocardiales bacterium | reverse complement strand
ACGCCTACGAGGGACCGGAGTACCGGCGGGTCCGCACGGTCCTCGACGACGGCACCACGGCGTGGGCGTACGCCTGGACCGCGCCCACCACGGGGTTCCGCCCCGGCTGGGCCGCCGCGCCGCTCGGGTGACCCCGCCCGGCCTGCACGGCGGGGTGGGGCCTCCGCAGCCCCCCGGACCGGTCCGCCTGGTGACGACCGCTCAGCCGAAATCCGCCGCGCTGAAGGGGCGCTTCTCCACCAGCACGAGCCAGTTCCCGGAGTTGTCCCGGGCGACGGCCTCCACGCCGTAGGGCCGCTCCTCCGGCGGCTGGATGAACTCCACGCCCTTTGCGACCAGGTCGTCATAGGTCTTCCGGCAGTCGTCGACGTCGAGCCCGAGGCCGTGCATGGTCCGGGCGTCCAGCGCGCGGGTGACGGCGTCGACCATCTCCGGGGTGTGCGGCGGGCCCGGGACCGACAGGGTGACCTGCAGCTCCGGCTGGTTGGGGTGGTTGACGGCGCACCAGCGGTAGCCGTCGCCGAGGGTGATGTCGGCGTTCTCGACGAAGCCGAGGACGTCGAGGTAGAAGGCCTTGGAGGCGTCGACGTCCTTGACGAACACGCTGACGATGGAGACGTTGGTGATCATGCGACGAGGCTAGGACGGCCCCGGCGGATCGAGCTTGTCCGGAGTTGCGGAGCGGCGCTCGGCCAGCCCCCACATGAGGACGAAGCACCCGGGGATCCGCGGCGCGCCCGACGCGGCCCACCGCCGCTGGAACGCGCTGGGGGACTCGCCGACCAGGTCCTGGAAGCGCCGCGAGAACGACCCGAGGCTGGAGAAGCCGACGGCGTGTCAGACCTCGGTGACGGTCAGGTCGGTGCTCCGTAGCAGGTCCTGGGCGCGCTCGACGCGGCGCCGGGTCAGGTGCACGGCGGGCGAGACGCCGTAGGTGGCGGTGAACAGCCGCTGGAAGTGGTACTTCGAGAGGCCGGCGACGGCCGCGAGCCCGGCGAGGTCCAGCGGCTCGGCGTAGTGCCGGTCGGCGTGGTCACGGGCCCGGCGCAGGTGCACCAGCAGGTCGGCGGGTGCGCGGAGCGGCGCGACGCTCATGCCGGGCAGTCTAGGACCGGCACCGCCCGGTCCCGCGGGTGCGCGGGACGGGGCGGTGCGGGCTCAGACCCTGGCCGTGGCCGCCTGCAGCGACGCGCCGGCACCGGGGAGCGGCCTGCCCGCGCTCTCGGCCACGACCACGACCGCGACCAGCGAGATGAGCGACGCGACCGCCACGTAGATGCCGGGGACGGCGTTGTTCCCCGTGCTCTGGACGAGCAGCGCGAGGATCGCCGGCGCCGTGCCCCCGAAGATCGAGGTGGAGATGTTGTAGCCGATGGAGAACCCGCCGTAGCGGACGTCGGTGTCGAACAGCGCCGGCAGCGTGGCCGACATCGTGCCGAGCAGCAGCACCAGCAGCAGCCCGAGCACCACCAGCCCGCCGACCGTGCCCGGCGCCGTGCCCGTGTCGAGCATGAGGAAGGCCGGGTAGGACAACAGGATGAACCCGATGCACGAGGTGAGGATCAGCGGCTTGCGGCCGATCCGGTCCGACAGCGCCCCGACCGGGATGATCACGATCATGATCAGCACCATCATCCCGAGGATGTAGAGCAGCGCGGTCGTGGCCTCGAGGCCGGTGGTCGTCTCCAGGTAGCTCGGCATGTAGAAGAGCACCGTGTAGACGGCGACGTTGTAGAACAGCACCAGGCCGATGCAGACCAGCACCGGGCGCCAGTGCTTGGTCAGCACGTCGCGCAGCGGCGACTCCGAGACCTGAGCCTTCTGCTCCAGCTCCAGGAACGCCGGGGTGTCCTCCAACTTGTTGCGCAGGTAGAGCCCGATCAGCCCGAGCGGGCCGGCGATGAGGAAGGGCACGCGCCAGCCCCAGGCGGCCATCGCCTCGTCGGTCAGCCCGAACTCCAGTGCGGTGACGAGGCCGGCCGCCAGGACGAAGCCGCCGGTGGTGCCCAGCTCCAGGAAGCTGCAGTAGAAGCCGCGGCGCTTGTCGGGCGCGTACTCGGCGATGAACGCGGCCGCGCCGCCGTACTCGCCGCCCGTGGCGAAGCCCTGCACCATGCGCAGCAGGATCAGCAGCACCGGCGCGAGGAACCCGACCGCGGCGTAGGTGGGCAGCAGCCCGATGCAGAAGCTCGCGGCCGACATCACCACGATCGTCAGCGCCAGGACCTTCTTGCGCCCGATCCGGTCACCGAGCGGACCGAGGACGATGCCGCCGAACGGCCGGACCAGGTAGGCGACGGCGAAGATCGCCAACGCGTAGAACGGGCCGGCCCCCTCCTCGCTGCCGCCCGGGATGATGTTCAGCGTGATGTAGACGACCACGTAGCTGTAGATGCCGTAGTCGAACCACTCGACCAGGTTGCCCATCGCCGCCGCGCCCACCGCCTTGCGGACGGTCGGCTCGTCGACCTCGTGCGTCGTGGTTCCCGATGCTCCGGGTCCGTCGGATGTCTCGGACGCGTCGGACGTCGCCATGCGGGTACTCCCGTCCCCCGATTGGCGGACGACGCTAGGACCGTGCGGAGGACCTCGCAACCGCTGGCGAGTCGGGGACCAGCCCGTACAACCGCTCCGCGTTCCCGCCCAGCACGGCGCGCAAAGCGTCCTCGTCGAGGTCCCGGTAGCGGCCGCGGAGCTCGTCGGGGAAGCGGTAGCCGACCAGCCGCTCCACCAGCCGTCCCGGGCGGACGAGCGGGTAGCCGCTGCCGAACAGCAGCCGCTCGGGCCCGAACGCGAGGAGCAGCTCACCGAACGCGCGCCCGAAGTCGGTGCGGGAGTCGGGGTCGCTGATCCACGGCAGGATCTCGGTGAGCACGACGTGCACGTTGGGCAGCCGCGCGAGCCGGCACAGCTGCTCCGAGGGCAGGCAGCCCACCCCGAGCACGAACGACGTGCGCGGCAGCGCGGTGGCCAGCTCGCGGAACTGGGCCACGTCGAACGCCGCCGACGCGACGCGCCGCACCGGCCGCGTGCGCACCGGCAGGGCCGACCCCGACCGCACCGGCTCGGCCCAGCTGGGCAGCCGCGGGCCCCGGCCCGGGGCCGGGCGCCAGCGCCGCCAGGGCGCCGGGCCCGTGTACGGGGTGACGCCGAGGTGGACGACGCCCGCACCGGACAGGCCGCACCGGGCGAGCACCCGGCGCAGCCAGGCCTCACCCAGCGGCATCCGCCCGCCCGGGCGGCGGGACTCGCAGAACGTCAGGCCCCGCAGGTCCCAGCGCCGCACCTTCGCGGCGATGCCGCGGGCGCCGGGCTGGCCGGCGTCCGGGTCGAGCTCCCCGGAGAGCACGAAGCGCTCCGGCATCGCGTCGGCGAGCTCGGCGTGCCAGGCCACCGGGGAGAACCCGAGGACGAACAGCTCCCCGAGGACGACGGGCTGGAGCACGGCCCGGTCGACGTGCCCGGCCCCGAACAGGTCGCGCTCCAGGCCGTCCTCGGTGACGCGCTCCACCTCCGCGAGCGTGCCCGCCGCCCCGTCGAGCTCCCGGTGCCGGGTCAGCAGCGTGGAGGCGAACACCTCGCCCGCCGGTCCCGCCTGGTTGTGCGGGCTCGCGTCCCAGGCGTGCACCTGGGCGTCGACGACGTGGTACGTCTGCCCGTCGGCGGCGTACACGCGCTAGCCCATCGAGGGCCCCAACCCGAGCGACTGCGGCGTGCTCGCGTCGGGGGAGGGCTGCGGGATGCCGTCGTCGAGCGGGCCGTACTCGGTCATCAGCGCCTTGTTCCACGGCGTCTGCTCCTCGGCCACCAGCGAGTTGGTGGTGAGGATCAGCCCGGCCACGGAGGCGCCGTTCTGCAGCGCCGAGCGCACGACCCGCAGGGGGTCGATGATGCCCATCTCGATCATGTTGCCGTAGCGGCCCTCGAGGGCGTCGAAACCCTCGTCGACGCCCAGCGCGGACACCTGCTTGACGGTGTCGTGGCCGTCGTAGCCGGCGTTGGTGGAGATCAGGTGCACGGGCTCGGTCAGCGCGGCGCGGACGATCTCGACGCCGATCCGGTAGTCGCCGGTGACGTCGAGCGCGTCGAGCGCGGGCTCGGCGTGCAGCAGCGCGGAGCCACCGCCGGCCACGATGCCCTCGGCCATGGCGGCCCGGGTGGCCTGCAGCGAGTCGTCGACGCGGTGCCGGATCTCCTTGAGCTCGGCGTTCGTCGGCGCGCCGACCGAGATGATCGCCGCCTTGCCGGAGAGCCGCGCGATGCGGTCGTTCAGCCAGTCCTCGTCGGTGCCGATGCTGGCGCGGGCCATCTCGGCGCGCAGCTGCGACAGCCGCCGCTCGACGGACTCCCTGGCGCCCTGGCCGCCGATGATCGCGGTGTGCTCGTTGGTGGCGCGCACCTGCGACGCGCGGCCGAGGTGCTCGGCGGTCATCTGCTCCAGTGAGAACGACGACGCCTTCGAGTGCACCTTGCCCCCGCACAGCGCCGCGACGTCCTCCAGCATGTGCACGCGCTTCTCGCCGAAGCCGGGCGCCTGGATCGCGGTGACCTTGAGGTGCCCGTTGACGTGGTTGTGCACCAGCATCTGCAGTGCGGTGCCCTCGACCTTCTCGGCGATGATCACCAGCGGCCGGGGGTCGCGCATGATCTTCTCGAGCACCGGCATCAGCGAGCGCACGTCGGTGATCTTCTCGGCGCTCATGAGGATGTAGGGGTCGTCGAGGATCGCCATCATCGAGCCGGGGTCGGTCACGAGGTAGGGCGAGACGTAGCCGTTGTCGAACTCGAAGTCCTCGACGAAGTTCACGGTCAGGCCGAGCACCGGGCCGTCGTCGACGGAGATGACGCCGTCGTCGCCGACGGTGTGCAGCGTCTGCGCGACGACCCGGCCGATCGACTCGTCGTCGTTGGCCGAGATCGCGGCGACGCGCGAGAGGTGCTCGAGGCTGTCCACCGGGTGCGCCACGGTGGAGAGGTGGTCGACGATCGCGCCGACGGCGATGTCGATGCCGCGCTTGACGAGCACGGGGTTGCCGCCGGCCTGGATGGCCTTCATGCCCTCGCGGACGATGGCCTG
>JAPLAT010000701.1 GCA_026393175.1 Pseudonocardiales bacterium | reverse complement strand
AACGTCGCGGCGCGCTCGCCGACGGCGGGCTGGTCGGGGCTGGTGGCCTCGGCGCGGTCGGCCGGGGTGGGGTCCTCGAACGCTCCGAACGGGGTGCCGGAGCCCGCGCCCCCCGGCTCACGGAGCTGCGGTTCGAGGTGGGCCTGGCCCTGGCGGCGCGGCAGCGGGAGCGGCGGAGCGGCGGGTGCGGGGGCCTGCACGGGCAGGCGGATCGGCATCGTGCTCTCCGTGCCGCCGCCCGCGGGCGGCACCGGGGCGCTCACGCGGCGTCCCGCGGCCGCGGCACGGTGGGACGGGCCGGGGTGCGGTGCCCTGCGGGGGCGCCGGGTGCGGCGGAGTCGCGAGCGGAGCGCGGGGCGGGTGGCCCGGCGGCGGGCCGGCCGGGTCCGGCGGCCCGGTGTCCGCGGGGGACGGGCACCCGGAGCGGGGCCGGGCCCCGCATCGGTGCCGGGTCCTGGGGTGTGTGGTGCTCCCCGCCGTGGTCCACGCGCGACTCCGATCCGTGCCGACGACCCCGTCACGCTGTGTCGTCCAGGGCCACGGGAAGCGTAGCGCGGCGCCCGGACGGCCGCCGGTCGACCCGCGGGCATGTCGCGGAGCGTGACACGATCGGTCGTGGGGCCGCCGCGACGGGCGCGGGACGCGGTTAGGGTCGTCGTCATGGCCCCGCCGACCCGTCCCGTGATCGTGCTCGTCGGACCGCCGGGCGCGGGGAAGACCACCGTGGGCCGGGTGCTCGCCCGCCGGCTCGGGACCGGGTTCACCGACGTCGACGCGCTGATCGTCGAGCGGGCCGGCAAGTCGATCTCCGACATGTTCCTGCAGGACGGCGAGGACGCCTTCCGCGCGCTGGAACGGACCGTCGTGGCCGAGGCGCTGGAGAGCGTGGACGGCGTGCTCGCGCTGGGCGGCGGGTCGGTGCTGGCCGAGCAGACGCGGGAGCGGCTGCGCGGGCACACGGTCGTCCACCTGACCGTGGGGCTGGCCGACGGGCTGCGCCGCACCGGCATGTCGACGGCGCGGCCGCTGCTGGCCGGGGTGAACCCGCGCTCGACGTTCAAGGCCCTCCTCGACGCCCGGGCCCCGCTCTACCGTGAGGTCGCGACGGCGGAGGTCGACACGGTCCGGCGCAACGCCGGCCAGGTCGCCCGCGCCGTGCTGGCGGCCCTCGGCATGGCCCCGGTGGACGCGGTGGACGCGGTGGTCGAGGAGGAGGAGACCCCGGCCGAGCCCGCGGTCGAGGGCGCACCGCTGCCCGACCCGACGTTCGGGGCCCCGCGCTAGCCCGCGCCCGGCCCGCGGACCCGGTCCCGTCGCCCCGGTCCGCGGGTCGGGCGCCGCCCGGCGCCGCGCCGCTCCCGCGGACGGGCACCGCCCGCGTCACCCGCCCCCGCCGCAGCGCGCGGCCGCCGGGTCGGGCACGCCGCCGAGCCGGGCGCCTGCCGGGCTGATCGGTAGGGTCGCGGCCGTGGACGTGCGCATCGAGGTCGCGACCGAGCGGCCCTACCCCGTGATCATCGGCCGGGGGGTGCGCGAGCAGGTCGCGGACACCCTCACCGGCCTGGGCGCCCGGGTCGCGGTGATCGTGCACCAGCCGCCGCTGGCGCAGGCCGCCGAGGACGTCCGCGCCGCGCTGCTCGCCGCCGGGGTCGACGCGCACCGCGTCGAGGTGCCCGACGCCGAGGAGGGCAAGACCCTCGCCGTGGCCGGGTTCTGCTGGGAGGTCTGCGGCCGCGTCGGGCTGACCCGCGGGGACGTGGTCGTCGCGCTGGGCGGTGGCGCCGTCACCGATCTGGCGGGGTTCGTCGCCGCGACCTGGATGCGCGGCGTGCGCGTCGTCCACGTGCCGACGACGCTGCTCGCCATGGTCGACGCCGCGGTGGGCGGCAAGACCGGCATCAACACCGCCGCCGGCAAGAACCTGGTGGGGGCGTTCCACGAGCCCTCGGCGGTGCTCGTCGACCTCGCCACGCTGGACACCCTGCCCGCCGAGGAGATCGCCGCGGGCAGCGCCGAGATCGTCAAGACCGGCTTCATCGCCGACCCGGTGATCCTCGACCTGGTGGAGGCCGACCCGAAGGCCGCGCTGGACCCGGCCGGGTCGGTCCTGCCGGAGCTGGTGGAGCGCTCGATCCGGGTCAAGGCCGAGGTGGTGGCCGCGGACCTGCGCGAGTCCGACCTGCGCGAGATCCTCAACTACGGCCACACCCTGGGCCACGCGGTCGAGCGCCGCGAGGGCTACCGGTGGCGGCACGGCGCGGCCGTGAGCGTCGGGCTCGTGTTCGCCGCCGAGCTGGCCCGCGCGGCGGGGCGTCTCGACGACGCCACCGTCGACCGGCACGCGGCCGTCCTCGCGTCGATCGGCCTGCCGGTCTCCTACGAGCCGGGGGTGCTCCCCGAACTGGTCGAGACGATGCGCGGGGACAAGAAGTCGCGCGCGGGCAAGCTGCGCTTCGTCGTGCTGCACGCGCTGGCCCGGCCCGGCCGGCTGGAGGACCCCGACCCGGCGCTGCTGGAGCGGGCCTACGCGGCGGTGTCGGCGTGAACGTCCTCGTCCTCAACGGGCCGAACCTGGGCAGGCTCGGCACGCGCGAGCCCGCCGTCTACGGCTCCACCACGCACGCCGACCTGGCCGAGCTCTGCGTGCGCACGGGCACCGAGCTCGGCCTGGAGGTGCAGGTCCGGCAGACCGACCACGAAGGCGAGATGCTCGGCTGGCTGCACGGCGCCGCCGACGACGGCGTGCCCGTGGTGCTCAACGCGGGCGCCTGGACGCACACCTCCGTCGCGGTGCGTGACGCGTGCGCCCAGCTGACCGCCCCGCTCATCGAGGTGCACATCTCGAACGTGCACCGCCGCGAGGAGTTCCGGCACCACTCCTACCTCTCCGGCGTGGCGACCGGCGTGATCGTCGGGCTGGGCGTCACCGGCTACGTCCTGGCGCTGCGCTACCTGGCCGAGCAGGCCGGCTGACGCGCGACGGGCAGGGATCAGTAGCGGGGGTCGCGCACCGGGCGCTCGACGACGGCGGGCTCCTCCCGCAGCACCGGGCGCGAGCGGCGGGCCATGGACAGGCTGACGAGCAGCCCGACGACGCCGACCGCGGCCAGGATCCAGCCGATCAGATCCAGGTTGAGCCCGTCGATGTCGAGGTTGACGGCCAGGGCCAGGATCAGGCCCACGGCGATGAGCGCGATGCTCGAACCGATTCTCATGCCGCCCAGTACCCGTTCTCCCGCGGATCCAACCTAGGGTGGCCGGCGTGCCGCCCGCCGCCCGCCGCGCCGCCCTGCGCGCCCTCCTGCCCGCCGCCGGGGTCGAGGCCATGCTGCTCACCGACGTCGTCGACATCCGCTACCTCACCGGGTTCACCGGGTCGCACGCCGCGCTGCTCGTGCACGCCGACGGCGACGCGCGCAGCGTCTTCTGCACCGACGGCCGGTACCGCACGCAGGCCGCCCGGCAGGTGCCCGACCTGGAGCGCGTCGAGGACCGGGCGAGCGCGCTCGCCCTGGCCGCCGCGGTGCCCGGGCGCGGGATCGGCAGGCTGGGCTTCGAGTCCGACGTCGTCACCGTCGACGGGCACGCCGCGCTGGCCGCCGCCGCGGAGGGCGTCGACCTCGTGCGCGCGCCCGGGCTGGTGCGCGGGTTGCGCGTGGTGAAGGACGACGCCGAGGTCGCGACGCTGCGGGCGGCCTGCGCCGCCGCCGACGCCGCGCTCGCCGACCTGCTGGCCGCGGGCGGGCTCGCCCCGGGCCGCACCGAGCGGGAGGTGGCCCTCGACCTGGAGGTTCGGATGCGCGGACACGGCGCCACCGCGCCGGCGTTCGAGACGATCGTCGCGGCCGGGACGCACTCCGCGGTGCCCCACCACCGCCCGACCGACGCCGTGCTGGCCGCCGGGGACCTCGTCACCCTCGACTTCGGCGCGCTCGTCGACGGCTACCACTCCGACATGACGCGGACCCTCGTGCTCGGCCCGGCCGCGGGCTGGCAGCGCGAGCTGTACGCGCTGGTGGCCGACGCGCAGCGGGCCGGGCGCGCGGCCCTCGCCCCCGGCGCGGACGTCGTCGCCGTCGACGCGGCCGCCCGCGACGTGGTCGCCGCCGCGGGCCGCGCCGGGGAGTTCCTGCACGGGCTGGGCCACGGCGTCGGCCTCGAGGTGCACGAGGCGCCCGCGCTGTCGCCGCGGGGGAGCGGCACGCTCGCCGCGGGCATGGCCGTCACGGTCGAGCCGGGCGTCTACACCGAGGGGCTCGGCGGCGTCCGCATCGAGGACACGCTCGTCGTCCGCGACGGCGGTCCCGAGCTGCTGACGCTCACCACCAAGGAGCTCGTCGAGGTGGGCGGGTAGGCTGTCCTGCGGACGACGGCGCCGGTCCCGGCGCCGCACAGCCGGCGCGTGACGACGACCGCGCCTCGAGCTCGACGCAGGAGAGAGACGCACGTGGCCACCACGAACGACCTGAAGAACGGCTTGGTGCTCAACCTGGACGGCCAGCTGTGGTCGGTCACGGCCTTCCAGCACGTCAAGCCGGGCAAGGGCGGCGCCTTCGTGCGCACCACGCTGAAGAACGTGATGACCGGCAAGGTCGTCGACAAGACGTTCAACGCCGGCACGAAGGTGGAGACCGCCACCGTCGACCGCCGCGACATGACCTTCCTGTACCGCGACGGCGCCGACTTCGTGTTCATGGACGGCGACACCTTCGACCAGATCCCGATCCCGGAGGCCACCGTCGGCTCCGCCGCGGGGTACCTGCTGGAGAACCAGGTCGCGATGGTGGCGCTGCACGAGAGCGTGCCGCTCTACATCGAGCTGCCGACCTCGGTGGAGCTGGTCATCAGCCACACCGACCCCGGCCTGCAGGGCGACCGCTCCACCGGCGGCACCAAGCCGGCCACGCTGGAGACCGGCGCGGAGATCCAGGTCCCGCTGTTCGTCACCACCGGCGAGAAGGTCAAGGTCGACACCCGCGACGGGCGCTACCTCGGGCGCGTGTCCTGACGTGACGGAGAGGCTGCAGCGCGCGCGCACCCGCGCGCGCAAGCGGGCTCTGGACATCCTCTTCGAGTCCGAGGCCCGCGGCGACGACCCGCTGGCGGTGCTGGAGCAGCGCCGCGAGACCGACGACGCCCCGCCCGTCTCCGACTACGCCGCCCTGCTCGTCGAGGGCGTGACCACCCACCGCGAGCGGATCGACCAGCTGCTCGCCGAGCACGCCGAGGGCTGGTCGGTCGCGCGGATGCCGGCCGTCGACCGCACACTGCTGCGGATCGGGGTGTTCGAGCTGCTGTGGGTCGACGAGATCGACGACCCGGTGGCGATCACCGAGGCGGTCGAGCTGGCCCGCACGCTGTCCACCGACGACAGCCCCCGGTTCCTCAACGGCGTGCTCGGCCGCATCGCCGACATCGCCGGGCCCCTGCGCGCCACCCGCTGACCCCCGCCGGACCGCCCGGGGAATGCGGTCGGCACCACATCGAATCGATTCGACGGGCGGGCGGGGCGGCGCGTAGCGTCAGGTCCGGCCCCGGGCGACGCCGCCCGGCCGCCCGCCCGCATCCCCCTCCCGCACCGCAGCGGGGTGACACCGCTGCGACCGGATCGCAGCGGCGGGGCCCCGCTGCCAGGGAGTACCGCCGTGCCCGTCGCGATCCTCGCGATGGCGCTCGGGGCGTTCGCCATCGGCCTCACCGAGTTCGCGGTGATGGGCCTGCTGCCCCGGATCGCCGCCGACCTGTCCGTCCCGCTCCCCGCCGGGGGCTACCTCGTCACGGCCTACGCCGTCGGCGTCGTCGTGGGCGCGCCGCTGCTCACCGCCGCCGCCGTCCGGCTGCGCCGCCGCACCGCGCTCCTGCTGTTCATGACCCTGTTCGCGGTGGGCAACACCCTCGCCGCGCTGGCGCCGGGGTTCGGGCTGCTCGTCGCCGCCCGGTTCCTCTCGGGGCTGCCGCACGGGGCCTTCTTCGGCGTGGGCGCGCTGGTGGCGGCGTCGCTCGTGCCGGCGCACCGGCGGGCCTCGGCCGTCTCGTCGATGCTGCTCGGGCTGACGGTCGCGAACCTCGTCGGTGTGCCCGCGGCGACGGTGCTGGGCGGGCTCGCGGGCTGGCGCCCGGCGTTCCTGCTCATCGCCGGGCTGGGTCTCGCGAGCGTCGCAGGGATGGCGCTCACGGTGCCGCGGACCGCGGCGGGCGCGCCGGCGAGCCTGCGGGCGGAGGTCGCCGCGCTGCGCACCCCCGCGGTGCTGCTCGCCCTGGGGGCCGTGGTGGTCGGCTGCGGCGGCCTGTTCGCCTTCTACACCTTCATCTCGCCGATGATGACCGACCTCGCCGGGTTCGCCGAGGGTGCCGTGCCGCTGCTGCTCGCCGTGTTCGGCCTGGGCATGACGCTGGGCTCGGTGGCCGGGGGCAGGCTGGCCGACCGCTTCGACCCGCGGCGCGTCGTCGTCGGCCTGCTCGCCGCGCAGGCCCTGCTTCTGGTGGTGTCGGTGGTGGCCGTGCGCTCGACGCTGTTCGCCCCGCTCGTGATCCTCGGCGTCGGCGCGCTGGGCGTGGCGCTGGTGCCGGCCGTGCAGACCGTCGTCATCGACGCGGCGGGCGACGCCCCGGCGCTGGCGTCGGCGACGATCCAGTCGGCGTTCAACCTCGCCAACGCGATCGGCGCCGCGGCCGGCGGGCTGGTGCTCGCCGCGGGCCTGGGCCTGGCCGCGCCACCGGCCGCCGGGGCCGTGCTGGCGGCGCTGGGCGTGCTCCCGGCGCTCGCCGCGGTCCGCCTCGCCCGGCCCCCGGTTGCAGCAAAGCC
>JAPLAT010000073.1 GCA_026393175.1 Pseudonocardiales bacterium | reverse complement strand
GGTTAGCGCGTCGCCCTGTCACGGCGAAGGTCGCGGGTTCGAGTCCCGTCTGGGTCGCTTCGGCCAGGTAGCTCAGTTGGTACGAGCGACCGCCTGAAAAGCGGTAGGTCGGCGGTTCGACCCCGCCCCTGGCCACCACGTATCACCTGCAATCGCCTCGCGCGGCGGACGTCGGTCCGATGGCTTGCCCGCTGACGTCCCCGGAGGACGTGCGGCGGCACCCCTTGCCGGCGTTCGGAAACGCGGCCGCGCGGCACGTCGAGGGTGTCGGTCACGACACCGTGAGGCCGCGTCCCCTTTCCCAGATCGTCTCCCACGGCTGGGACCGACCGGTCAGCAGCCAGACACCGGTGGTGGCGGCGGCAGGATCGGCCAGCCGGCGGACGTCGGCGAAGTACGGCGCCAGCTCATCGGGGTCGGAGCCGACGTAGAGCGCGCCGTCCTGGCTCTCGACGGGTGGGGGGAACCAGCCGTAGGCCCGGTTCAGGCCGTACGCGGGCGGCAGGTCGGCGTAGACGTCGAGGTACGCGGAGATGATGTAGGACTGGCCGACGATCGCGGTACGCGCCTGCTGGGCGGGGGTGAGCGAGCTGTGCGCCGCGGTCGCGGTGTCGGCGATCCCGCGTCCCGCGAGGGGCGCGACCACGGGTACCGACCCCACCAGCACCGCCACGGCCACGAGCCCACTGAGCACGTACGCCGGCCACGCCGCCCAGCGCCACCGCACCTGCCCGGCCTCGCGGCGGTGCATCAGGCCGACCGCTCCGGCGGCGGCGAGCACGCCGTAGAGACCGCCGATGTAGGTCGGCCGTCCCGCCGTCGCGACGAAGAAGCCGTAGAGCAGGAGGGTCGTGACGCCGAGGTAGCGGTGATCGGGCGTGCGGACGAGTCGTGCCAGCCCGTATCCACCGAGCACGACCCCGGCGATGCCGGCGAGCAGGATCAGTAACACGGCCACTCCGGGTCGGCCGAAGTAGAGGAACTCCGACTCGGCCGCGACCACCGGGCCCATCCGCAGCTGCGGCCAGCCGTTCACGGCCTGCCACACGAGTGTTGGCGCGGTGATCGCGGCCCCGGCCAGAGCGCCGACCCACAGCATCGGTCGGGTGAGCAGCGCGCGTGGGCCGACCGCGGCCACGCTCAACAGCAGCACGGCACACAGCAGCAGCACCTGGAACTTCGTCTGCGCCGCGATCCCCGCGACCACGCCCAGCACGAGGAGCAGCCGGTCATCGCGCACGCGCTGCCAGCGCACCAGCAGCCAGACCAGCACCAGCCACTGCAGCGGTTCGAGCGTGGTCGGTGTGAGCCAGTGCCCGTAGAGGGTCACGAACACCGCAGTGGCCTGAACCCCTGCGGTGAGCACCTGCGCCCGCCGGTCGCCCCCCAGCTCCCGCGCGATCAGCGCGGCGACGACGACCGCCGCCGCCGTAGCCAGTACGGCGGGGAGGCGCAGCACAAGCGAAGACCCACGCCCGATGGTGTCTGCGAGCAGCGCGACCATCGGGGTGAGCGGCGGCTGGTCGACCGATCCCCAGTCGAGGTGGTGGCGGCCGATGGCCAGCATGTAGGCCTCGTCGAACCAGTACCCGTCGGTCACGGCGGCCGCGGCCAGGTGGGCCAGGGCGACGACCCCGGCGATCAACACCACGCCGGTGGCGAACCGAGGAACGTCGGACGGCGGGACCAACGACGCACGCTCGGACATGCTGCAATCCCACCACCTGATCGCCAGCACGCCCAAGAAGATCCAGAGCCGGCCGTCGACCTGCCGCTGCTGCGTCGTCTTCGCCACGACCGACGACCGAGCCGGCGAGGTCAGGCAGCGACTCGCCTCGGGTTACGGGACCAGGTCTCCGTGCGCCTGGCCGGTGTGCTCCAGTGCGTCGAGACGACGGCCCAACTGCGAGACGAACGCTGGTCCGCCGGTAGCGGACTCGGCCGGTGACCTGCTCGACCCGGACCCGGATGACCTTCTTCGTGAGCTGCTTGGACCGGTACCAGCGGCGCATGAGTCGGCCGGCCGCGATGCCGACGTCGGGCATCACCTCTCGGACGGCGAGCGCGGGGCGCAGGCCGCGGTATCCCCAGAACCGGCCGGCGCCGACGGTGTCGAGGACCGGGGCGTCGAGGCTGCCGCACTCGGGGCACTCGTCGCGGTCCTCCTCGAACTCGCAGCCGCAGTCGCCGCAGACGAGCCATGTCGACGTTCCACAGACCGAATCCGGCGGCAGCGCTGACGGCCACCCAACGGGACGGGGCGGGCCGCTACGGGTCTCGGAGAACTCTGCCACCCCCCGCCCCGTCCCGGTTCTCGTTCCGGTCTCCTGGGGCCGGTCCGGCCGTGTACCTCCCCGGACGGTTACGCGACGACGGTGGGGTCCGCCGACACCAGCAGCGGCTCGAGGACGTCGAGTTGCGCCAGCCCCGCTCGGTAGGACGTCCCCGCCGGGGGTGCCACCTCGTGCGCCTGACCGGCGGCCACCGCGGGCATCCGGGACCACAGGGGTGCGCCGGCCTGCGGGCGGTCCCCCCGGTCCTCGGAGACGATCACGTCGGCCTGCAGGTCGGGATCCAGCATCCGCTCGAGGGAGACGTTGACGTAGTCCGCGCCGCCGTCGGGCTCGCGCTCCGTCGCCGCCGGGGTCGTCACCCCGATGTCGACGAGCGCAGCGGCCAGCGGGTTCTGCGATCGAGTCGAGTAGACGACCAGCTCGCCCTCGTAGATGCCGACGAGGGCGACGACGCTCAGGCCCTCCGGCAGGCGTTCCGCGACCTCGCGTGCCCGCAGCAGGTACTCGTCCTTCTGGCGCTGCAGCTCGTCCTCCGCACCGAGCGCTTCCGCGACCCGTCGCAGGAAGTGGTCCCGGCCCCCGGTCGGATCGATGATGATCGTCGGCGCGATCTGCTGGAGCACCTCCGGCCGTGGCGCGTGGTTGTAGCTGCCCCCGTAGGCCTCGCCGATGATGAGGTCGGGTCGCAGCAGGGCGATCGCCTCGGCGTCCTCCTGGCCGTAGCCGCCGATCGAGGTGATCCCCGTCAGGTCGTAGGCCTCGGCGGTGGGCCCGTTGAACGACCCGTCGCCCTGGTCCGTCAGTCCGACCAGTGTGCCGCCGAGGGACAGGACCGCCTCGCCGGCGGCGAACTCGTTGAAGGCCACGATCCGTCGCGGCCGCTCCGGGACCTGCACGTCGCGTCCCAGGTCGTCGACGAACCCCCGGGTCGACGGGGCCGGGCCGGTGCCGGCGCCGTCGTCGGCGCTCCCGCACGCGGACAGGATGCCCGCGGCCGCGAGCACGCCGATGAACTGGCGGCGGGTCGCGTTCTCGATCTCGGTGCGGGACGGGCGAAGGATCGTGTTCATGGGACCTCCGGCTAAGGGTGTCCTTACCTAAGCACTGCCTCGGGTCGAACTCAAGAGGGGTCGAGGGCGGGAGGATCAGGCGCCGGGCGCGGCCGTGACCGTGAGCTCCCGGTAGGTCGGGATCAGGCAGCGCCGAGCCGGGGCCCGGTGCAGCACCCGCCACGGACGCCCGTCCCCGGTCATCACCCCCAGCAGCGCGGACAGCTCGGCCCGGGCCAGCGCGGCGCCCAGGCACTGGTGGCGGCCGGCGCCGAACCACAGCTGCCGGGTCTGCGGGGCGTAGGGCCGGTCCAGGTCGAAGCCGCCCGCGGCCGTGTCGGCCGTCCACGTGAGCAGCAGGATCCGCTCGCCCGCCCGCAGCCGCCGCCCCGCGACGCTCACGTCGCGGCGCACCGACCGCCCGATCACCGGCGCCGGGGTCGTCACCCGCAGGCCCTCGCGGACGGCGTCGGGCAGCCGGTCGGGCTCGGCCAGGAGCCGGTGCTGCGCGCCCGTGTCGTGCAGCAGCGCCACCGTCCGGCCCATCGCCGACGCGGCCGTCTCCGTGCCGGCCACCATGAGCAGCGCGGCCAGCCCGGTGGTCTCCCGCAGGTCCAGGCCCAGCTCCCGGCAGCGCCCGAGCAGGGTGTCCGGCCCGGCCGCGCGCCACGCGTCCGGCACGCCCGCCGTCAGCCGGGCGACGATGTCGCGGGCGCGCGCCACCGCGTCCGGCGCGAGGGTGGTGTCGGCGGCGCTGCCCAGGGCGATCGCGGCCAGGCGCTCGCCGGTGGCGAACAGGTCGCGGGCGGCCGCGTCGTCGGGGACGGGCAGCCCGAGCAGCGTGCCGAGCATCCGCCCGACGAGCACGCGGGCGAGGTAGGCGACGTCGACCGGCCCGGCGCGCAGGTCGGCCCGCGCCCGCTCCAGCCGGTCGGACCAGGCCCCGCCGACCAGGCGCGCCGCGCTGCTCTCGGTGAACAGGTCCCGGGCGCGGGTGCGGAGGTCGTGGTGGCCGGGCCCGTCGAACTTCTCGACCACCCAGTCGCCCAGCACCTGCGCCCACAGGTGCCCCACCCCGCCCTCGGCGACGAGGGTGAACGAGCGGTGGTCGGTGAGGACCTCGCGGGCCACCAGCGGGTCCGCGCTCACCCACCCCAGCCGCGGCACCCGCCGCAACGGCACCGCGCGGCGGCCCGCCACCAGCAGGGCCGCGAGCGCGGGCCGGGCGGCGGCCAGCAGCCGCAGTTCGTGTCGCGTCGCGGCGTCGGGGAGCACCGGCCCATCCTGCCCCGCTCCCGGCACCTGCACGGACGGGTGGCATCGGGATAAGGTGGTCCGACGCGCCCGGTGTGACGCACACACCCGGGCGCGTTCGTGTGTCGAGTGCGCAGGATCGGGAGACGCAGGTGCCGAGCGGCAGGGTCAAGTGGTACGACGCCGAGAAGGGCTTCGGCTTCCTCGCCCAGGACGGTGGCGAGGACGTCTACGTCCGCAAGGCGGCGCTGCCCTCCGGGGTGGAGGCGCTCAAGCCCGGGCAGCGCGTCGAGTTCGGCATGGCCGAGGGCCGGCGCGGCCCGCAGGCGCTGCAGGTCCGCCTCGTCGACGCCCCGCCGTCGGTGGTGGAGGCCACCCGCCGCCCGGCCGAGGACCTGCACAGCCTGATCGAGGACATGATCCGCCTGCTCGACACGAAGGTGCAGCCCGACCTGCGGCGCGGCCGCTACCCCGACCGGAAGACGGCCAAGCTGGCCGCCGAGGTCGTCCGCGCGGTGGCGCGCGACCTGGACGGCTGACCGGCGGGCGCTACGCCGCGCTGACCGTCAGCACCCAGCTGGAGCGGATGGGGAACTGCACCTCGCCGGTGGTGGGGTCGATCTCCGGCGGGGGCCCGTACTGCTGCACCTGTGCGGTGAGCAGCCGCGCGTCCGGCGGCAGCTCCAGCACGTAGGAGGGGCTGTCGACCTGCACCTCGGTGCGCTCGTCGACCTGCTCGCCGGTGGCGGTCCGGTAGGTGAACACGACCTGCCAGGGGGTGTCGGCCACCGCCGAGGGCACGTCCACCCGCAGCGGCGTGCCCGCGGGCACCGCCAGGTCGACGGGCGCCGAGGCGTCGTTCGTGCAGGTCACGAAGTCGTCCTCGCAGTACTGCGTGGGCCGGGCGACGACGCTCTGGCCGGCGGCCGCGAACGTCACCTCGGGCGGGGCGCCCGCACCGCAGCCGGCGAGGAGCAGCGCGAGGGCGGCGAGGGGCAGGAGTCGGCGCACCGGTCCGATCATGCCTCGCGCGGCCCGAGGAACGGCAGCAGGGTGCGGCCGCGCAGCAGCAGCGCCGTCTGCACCGCCACGAGGCCGACGACGCCCGCGGCGACCGCGAAGCCGAGCGTGTAGCTGTCGTGGGGCAGCAGCACGCCCAGCGCGCCGCCGAACACCCAGGCCAGCTGCAGCACCGTCTCCGACCGGCCGAACGCCGACGCCCGCGACTCCTCGGGCAGGTCGCGCTGGATCACCGCGTCCACGCACACCTTCGCCAGCGCGCTGCACGTGGACGCCACGAGCGCGGCGATCGCGGCCGTCGGCACCCCGGGCAGGACGGCGGCCAGCACCGCCGCGGCCGTGGCGACGGCGACGCAGCCGGCCACGACGGGGTCGGTGCGCTCGAACCGCTGCCGCGACCCGGCCGCGTTGCCGACGAAGGACCCGAGGCCGGCCGCGGCGCCGATGATGCCGATGAGCAGGAGCTGGGAGCCCGGGTCGCCGTCGACCTGCTCGCGCACCGCGAACGCGACGAACAGGGTGAGGAACCCGGTCAGCACCCGGACACCGCCCGCGCCCCACAGCCCGAGCAGCACGTGCCGGCCCATCGTCCGGCGCCTGCCCCGGGCGGAGCGGCGCAGCGCCGCCGGGACCTCGCCCGCGGTGGACTCCACCCACCGCGGGATCCGCAGGCACAGCGCCGCGCCGACGACGCCGAGCGCGGCCATGAAGAACAGGGCCCCCGACGACCCGGCCAGCGCGGCGATCCCGGCCCCGATCCCGCCCGCGACCCCGCCCGCGACCAGGCCGAACGTCGTGAGCCGCGAGTTGGTGGTGGCCAGCGTGATCCGGGAGGGCAGCACGCGCGGGGTGACCGCGGCCTTGAGCACGTGGAAGGACTTGCTGAGCACCATCACGCCCAGCGCCGCCGGGTAGAGCAACCAGGTCTCGTAGTGGAAGGCCATGACGACGCCGAGCACGGCGCGCCCGGCGAACGACACGGCGAGGGCCGCCCGCCTGCCCCGCTGCAGCCGGTCGAGCATCGGCCCGATCACGGGCGCCACCACGGCGAACGGGGCGACCGTGATCGCCAGGTAGAGCGCCACGTTCGTCTTGCTCTCGGCGGTCGCGGCGGCGAAGAACAGGGTGTTGGCCAGCGCGACGGCCAGCACCGCGTCCACGGCGTAGGTGAACATCGTCGCGTAGGTCAGCGCGGTGAGTCCGGACCGGTCCGCGCCGTCGGCCGTGGCGGCCCGGCGGAACGCCGCGATGCCGTTGTTCGTGATCTGCCTGCTGCGCAGCGCCGCCACCCGCGTGACGGTGAGCTTGCGCGGCATCCGCGGCCCGGGCCGCTCCGGCGACGGCGGGTCCTGCACCGGCGGCGGGCCGGCCTCGGTCCACGGGACGGAGTCGCGGGCGTCGCCGGAGGGGGGCGGGCCGGGAGGGCCCGCCGGGGCCGCGGCCGGGCCCGCCGCGACCGGTTGCGCGGGCGGCGTGCGGCGGTGCAGCGCGGGGTCGTAGTCGGGGTCGTCGTGCCACGGGTAGCGCCGTCGCGGGGTGTAGCGGTCCCGGCCGTCGCCCCCGGGCGGGGCGGCGGGACCCCCGGTCGGGGCCACCCACCGGCCGCGGCGGCGGGGGGAGGGGGGACCGGTGCGCGCCACGCGCCCATTCTGACCCATGGCGGCGGTGTCCGGGGGTCGGTCAGGAGCCCGGGGCGGGGACCGGGCGGACGCGGAACGTCGCCGGCCAGAACTTGCCCGTGAGCAGGAACTCCCCGTCCCCGACGGCGGCGATGCCGTTGAGCACGTCGGTGCCGGCGCGGCGGGCGGGGTCGAGCAGCCCGGCCGCGTCGAGGACGCCCGTCACGCGCCCGTCGGCCGGGTCGATGCGCACGATCCGGTCGGTGCGCCAGACGTTCGCCCAGACCTCCCCGTCCACGCACTCGAGCTCGTTGAGCTCGGTGACCGGCGCGCCGTCGAGGGTGACGGCCACGGCGCCGGTCTCCGCGAACGTCGCGGGGTCGTGGAAGCGCAGGCGGTCGGTGCCGTCGGAGCGGACCAGCCGGTCCCCGTCCCGGCACAGCCCCCAGCCCTCGCCGTCCAGCGGCACCTCGCGGAGCAGGGTGAACGTGGCCCTGTCCCACTCCAGCGCCACGCCGTCCTGCCAGGTGAGCTGCCAGATCCGGTCGTCGACGACGGTGATGCCCTCGCCGAACAGCGCCCGCGGCAGCGGCACCGCGCGGCGGACGGCGCCGGTGGCGGGGTCGAGCTCGCGCAGCTCGGACCGCCCGGCGAGGCCGGTGCCCTCGTACAGCGCGCCGTCGGCGATCTCGAAGCCCTGGGTGAACGCCGACGGGTCGTGCGGGATCTCGGCGAGCACCTCGGGCACCAGGTCGCGGCCCGCCGGGACGGCCGCGGCACAGCCCGCGAGCACCAGGGCCACCGCGGCGACGAGCGCGCGCCCGAAGGTCATGCCCGGCAGGGTGGCACAATCCCCATGGTGAGCGCTGAGGAGCACCCGACCGACCGGCTCGTTCACGCCGTCGAGCAGGCCCGCGCCGCCGCGGTGGCGGACGCGGCCGCCGACCTGGGCGAGGCCGCCGCGGCGACCGCCGTCGGCGCGCACCTGGGCTCCGAGGTGGAGGACCCGGGCACGCTCACCCACTTCTTCGCCGCCGAGCAGGGCGGCTACCGGGGCTGGCGCTGGTCGGTCACCCTGACCGGGGTGCCGGACGGGCCGGTCACCGTGAACGAGGTCGTCCTGCTCCCCGGCGCCGACGCCGTCGTGGCGCCGCCGTGGGTGCCGTGGCAGGAGCGGATCCGCCCCGGCGACCTGGGCGTGGGCGACCTGCTCCCGGCCGACCCCGACGACGCCCGGATCGTGCCCGCCTACCTGGAGTCCGACGACCCGGCGGTCGAGGAGGTCGCGGTCGAGGTCGGGCTGGGCCGCACCCGGGTGCTGTCCCGGTTCGGGCGCGAGTCCGCCGCCGAGCGCTGGCAGGACGGCCCGCACGGGCCGGCCGCCGACATGGCCCGGCACGCCCCCGGCCGGTGCGGCACCTGCGCGTTCCTGCTGCCGCTGGCCGGGTCGCTGCGCGGCGCGTTCGGCGTGTGCGGCAACGAGTACGCCCCCGCCGACGGCGCCGTGGTCGCCGTCGCGTTCGGCTGCGGCGCGCACTCCGACGTGCGGATCGAGCCCACCCCGTCGATCCCCGAGCCGGTGTACGACGACGGCGTGGACCTGGAGCCGGTCGGCACCGCATGACCGACCCGTTCGGCACGGAGGCCCTCCGGGCCGCCGTGCTGGAGGCCTGGGCCGCCTCGCCCACCCGTTTCCGCGAGGACGCGAACGCGGAGGAGGACCTGCTCCTGGGCGGCTACGCCGACGCGTGGTGCGTCGAGCTGGCCCAGAACGCCGCGGACGCGGCCCGCGCGGCGGGGGTCCCCGGCCGGATGCGGGTCACGGTGGAGGCGGGGGAGCTGCGGGTGGCCAACACCGGCGCCCCGCTCGACGCCGCCGGCGTCGCGGCGCTGGCCTCGCTGCGCGCGTCGGCCAAGCGCGACGACACCGGCTCGGCCGGGCGGTTCGGTGTCGGGTTCGCCGCGGTGCTCGCCGTGAGCGACGCCCCGCGGGTCGTCTCCCGCACCGGCGGCGTCGCGTTCTCGGCGGCCCGGACGGCGGCGGCGGTCGCCGACCTGCCCGGGCCGGCCGCGGAACTGGCCCGCCGTGACGCCCCACCGGTGCTGCGGCTGGTCTGGCCGGTCGACGAGCCGCTGGACCCCGGCGTGGACCCCGGGATCGACACCGAGGTGCGGCTCCCGCTGCGGCCCGGCGCCGACGCCGCCGCGCTGCTGGCCCGCGCCCGCGCCGACGCCCCCGGGCTGCTGCTCGCGCTGCCCGCGCTGGTGGAGATCGAGGTCGCGGGCGAGGTGGTGCGCCGGGAGGACCTGGGGGACGGCACGGTGCTGCTCGACGGCGCGCGCTGGACGGTCGTGCGCCGCTCCGGGGTGCTCGACGCCGGCGCCGCCGCCGAGCAGGCCGTCGAGCAGCGGGCCCGCCGCGACTGGACGGTCACGTGGGCCCTGCCGCCCGACCCGCTCGACAGCGACGTGCTGCACGCCCCGACCCCCACCGAGGAGCGGCTCTCGCTCCCCGCCCGGCTCATCGCCACCGTGCCGATGGAGCCCGACCGCCGCCGCGCCCGCCCCGGCGCCGCGACCGACCGGGTGCTCGACGAGGCCGCGACCGCCTATCTCGACCTGGTGCACGCCCGGCCCGAGGACGCCCGCGCCGCGCTGGTGCCCGAGCCCGGCTTCCCGCGGTCCGCGCTCGACGGGGCGCTGCGCGAGCGGATCGTCGCCGCGCTGCGCACCGACCCGTGGCTGCCCGGCGGCCTGTCCCCGGCGAAGGCGGAGTGGCTCGACCTGCCCGGCGCCGAGCACACCCGCCTCCCCGCCCTGCTCGCCGCGGCGGGGCTGGACGCCCTCGTCGCGGGCCCGGTCCCGGCCGCGCTGGAGATGCGCCGCGTCACCGCCGCCGCGCTGGTGGAGCGGCTGTTCGGGGTGCGGCGCCCACCGTCGTGGTGGCGCGAGGTCTACACCGAGCTCGCCGGGCTGGTCGACACCGTGCCGGGGCTGCGCGACGACCTGCGCGCGCTGCCCGTCCCGCTGGCCGACGGCCGCACCGCCGCGGGCCCGCCGACCGTGCTCGTCGCCGGGGCCGCGCCGCCGCCGGACCTGGTGTCGCTGCCCGGGCTGCACGTCGCCCACCCCGACGCCGTGCACCCGCTGCTCCTGCGGCTGGGCGCCACGGAGGCCGACGCCGCCGCGCTGCTGGAGCACCCCGCCCTGCGCGCGGCCGTCGACGGCTCGCTCGCCGACGCCGAGGCCGGGCTCGATCCCGCACCGCTGGCCCGGGCGGTGCTCGCGCTGGTCGGCGAGCGGGGGCGCGCCCCCGACGGGTTCGGCGCGCTCGCGCTCCCCGCCGAGGACGGCCTCCCCGCCCGCGCCGACGAGCTCGTGCTGCCCGACGCCGCGCTGCGCCCGCTGCTCGCCGCGGACGCGGGCCCCGGCGTGCTCGACCCGGCGTTCGCGGCGCAGGTGTCGCGGGACGCGCTCGTCGCGGTCGGGGTGCTGGACGGCTTCGCGGTCGTGGCCGACGACGACCCGCTCGGCCCCGACCACGACCTCGACGACGAGCTGACCTGGTGGGACGACCGCGCCGAGCCGCCGCGCCGGGTGCTCGCCGTGCGCGACCTCGACCTCGTGGCCGACGACGCCTGGCCCGCCGCGCTGGCGCTGCTGGCCGCGGGCCGGGAGACCCGGACCGCCCTCCTCGAGCCCGGCTCCTACACCGGCTGGTGGCTGGCCCGGCACGCCCGCCTCGACGGGCACCCGCCCGCGCACTGGCGGCTGCCGTCCGCGACCGGGATCGACGCCCTCTACGACGCCTGCCCCGTGGCCGCGGACGAGCGGGTGCTCGCCGCCGCCGGGGTGCGCGCCGACCTGGACGTGGCCGACGCCGAGGACGCCGCCGACCTGCTCGCGCGCCTCGCCGACCCGGACCGGCACCCCGACGTCGCGCTCGTCGCGGCCGCGCACGTCGCGCTCACCGGCGCCGTCGCCGACGGGCGGGTGGACCCCGCGGACCTCGACCCGCCCGAGCACGTCCGCGCGCTCGACGGCACCGTCGTCGGCGTCGACGTCGCGGTGGTGCTCGACGCGCCGTGGCCCGCCTCGGTGCTGCCGCCCGGCGAGCTCGTCGCGGGCGGCGACCCCGGGCTGCTCGCCGACCTGCTGGACCTGCCGCTGGCGACCGAGGTCGTCGCGGGCACCGTGCAGGGCACGGGCGAGGAGGTGGCGTGGAGCGACGTGGCCGAGGTGGTCGTGGCCTGCCACACACTCGGGGTCGACGTGCCGGACGGCACGCTGACCCGGCACGCCGATCTCCGCGTCGCCGTCACCCGGCCGGTGACCGGCACCGTCCGCGTCCCGGCCTGGCCGGACGGCCGCGGCGGGTGGCACGCGGAGGACCCCCTGCGGGCCCTGCTCGCCCTGCTGGCGGAGCCCGGGGAGCCCGACCCGGCGTGCTAGACACTGTGGTGTGACTCCTCGGAGCAGCGGGCACGAGCCCCGGCGCGTGTGCGTGCTGTCGGTGCACACGTCACCGCTCGAGCAGCCGGGCACCGGCGACGCGGGCGGCATGAACGTCTACATCGTGGAGACGGCCCGCCGGATGGCCCGCCGCGGCGTCGCCGTCGAGATCTTCACCCGCGCCACGTCCTCGGAGCACCCGCCGGTCGCCGAGCTGGCCCCCGGCGTGCTGGTGCGCCACGTCGCCGCCGGGCCGTTCGAGGGCCTGGGCAAGAACGACCTGCCCAGCCAGCTGTGCGCGTTCACGGCGGGCGTCCTGCGCACCGAGGCGCGCCACGACCCCGGCCACTACGACGTCGTGCACTCCCACTACTGGCTCTCCGGCCAGGTCGGCTGGCTGGCCAGGGACCGCTGGGGCGTCCCGCTCGTGCACAGCGCGCACACCCTCGCCCGGGTCAAGAACGCCGCGCTGGCCGAGGGCGACGCGCCCGAGCCGATGGTGCGGGTGATCGGCGAGGACCAGGTCGTCGCGGAGGCCGACCGGCTCATCGGCAACACCGACGCGGAGGCCCGCGAGCTGGTCGAGCTGTACGACGCCGACCCCGGCCGGGTCGTCACGATCGCGCCGGGCGTGGACCTCGACCGGTTCACCCCGGGCGACCGCGCCGCCGCCCGGCGGGCGCTGGGCGTCGCCCCGGACGCCGTCGTGCTCGCGTTCGTCGGGCGCATCCAGCCGCTCAAGGCGCCCGACGTGCTGCTGCGTGCCACCGCCGAGCTGCTGCGCCGCGACCCCGGGCTGCGGTCGCGGCTGGTCGTGCTCGTGGCGGGCGGCCCGTCGGGCTCCGGGCTGGCCGAGCCGACGGCGCTGCAGCAGCTCGGGGCGGCGCTGGGCATCTCCGACGTCGTGCGGTTCCTGCCCCCGCAGGGCGAGACGCTGGTGGACGTCTACCGGGCCGCCGACACCGTCGCCGTGCCGAGCCACAACGAGTCGTTCGGGCTCGTCGCGCTCGAGGCGCAGGCCTGCGGCACGCCGGTGGTCGCCGCGCGGGTCGGCGGGCTGCCGGTCGCGGTCGCGGACGGCCGGTCGGGGCTGCTCGTGCCCGGGCACGGTTCCGGGCAGTGGGCCGACGCGCTGGGCTCGGTCGCGCTGCACCCGGGCCGCCGCGCGCAGTTCGCCGCCGGGGCCCGGCGGCACGCCTGCGACTTCTCCTGGGACCGCACCACCGAGGCCCTGCTGGCCACCTACACGGGTGCGGCGGCGGAGTTCGCCGAGCGCCAGCGGGTGCCGGCCGGGAGGATCGCGTCGTGACCGACCCCGCCGCCGATCCCGCCCCCGCTCCCGGCCGGGCCGGCGTCGACGCCGTGCTGGCGGCCGCGCTCGCCGAGCTGGAGGTCGACCACCACCGCCGCGAGCCCGGCCAGTTCCTCGTGACGCTGCCCGGCACCGCCCGGCTGCAGACGCACTGCTGGCTGGTCGTGCGCGACCACGCGCTGCTCGTGTCGGCCTTCGTCTGCCGGCGGCCCGACGAGGAGTTCGAGGCGGTCTACCGCTTCCTGCTGCAGCGCAACGCCCGGCTGTACGGCGTGCACTACACGCTCGACCGGATCGGGGACATCCACCTCACCGGCCGGCTGCCGCTGCACGCCGTCACCGCCGCGGAGGTCGACCGCGTCCTGGGCCAGGTGCTGGAGGCCGCGGACGGCGACTTCAACACGATCCTGGAACTCGGCTTCGCCTCGTCGATCCGCCGCGAGCACGCCTGGCGCACCGAGCGCGGGGAGTCCACGGCCAACCTGAAGGCGTTCGAGCACCTCTTCTCCTGACCGGCGTCACCACCCCGGCCCCTTGGCATACTGAGGCTCGCCTTATCTAATGACAGGGTGACCACAGACGTTCGCGCCGTGCCGCTCGCCGCGGCCGCGCTGCACCGGCACGGCGACGCGCTCGCCGTTGTCACCGACGCGGGGTCACGGCTGAGCTACGCGGAGCTGGCCACCCGGGTCGCGGCCACGGGGGAGCGGCTGGGCGAGCGCCGCCGGCTCGTGCTGCTGGCGGCGGGCAACGACGTCGACACCCTGGTGACCTACCTCGCCGCGCGCGCCGGCGGGCACCCGGTGCTGCTGGCCGAGCCGCGGGCCGTCGGCGAGCTGGCCCGGCGCTACGACCCCGACGTGGTCGCCGGCCCCGACGCGGGGGGGTGGCTGCTCGACGAGCGCCGCCCCGGCACCGCGCACGACCTGCACCCGGAGCTGGCGCTGCTGCTGTCCACCTCGGGCTCGACGGGCTCGCCGAAGCTGGTGCGGCTGCCGGGGTCCGCGGTCACGGCCAACGCCGCCGCCATCGCGCAGTACCTGGAGATCCTCCCGACCGACCGCGCGGTCACCACCCTGCCGCTGCACTACTGCTACGGCCTGTCCGTGGTGAACGCGAACCTGCATGCGGGCGCCGCGCTCGTGCTCACCGACCGCTCGGTCACCGACCCCGGCTTCTGGCGGACCGTCCGCGCGGCGCGGGGCACCAGCCTGCACGGGGTGCCGCACACGTTCGCCCTGCTCGACCGCGTCGGCTTCGCCGGGATGGACCTGCCCCACCTGCGCTACGTCACCCAGGCCGGGGGCCGGCTCGCCCCCGAGGCGGTGCGCCGCTACGCGGAGCTGGGCGCGGCGCGGGGCTGGCGGTTCGTCGTCATGTACGGCCAGACCGAGGCGACGGCGCGGATGGCCTACCTCCCGCCGGAGCGGGCCGCGGACGCGCCCACGGCGATCGGGGTGCCGATCCCGGGCGGGCGGCTGGAGATCGACGCCCCGGACGCCACCGGCACCGGCGAGCTCGTCTACCACGGGCCCAACGTCATGTTCGGCTACGCGGAGCACCCCGCCGACCTGGCCCGCGGCCGCGAGGTCCACGCGCTGCGCACCGGCGACCTCGCCCGCCGCCGCGACGACGGGCTGGTCGAGATCGTGGGGCGGCGCAGCCGGATCGTGAAGCCGTTCGGCCTGCGCGTTGACCTGGAACGGGTGGAGCGGCTGCTCGCCGACGAGGGCTGCACCGCGGCCTGCACCGGGTCCGACGACGAACTGGTCGTCGCGGTCACCGGGGACGCCGACCCGGCGGCGGTCGCGGCGCTCGTCGCCGAGCGCACCGCGCTGCCGCCCGCGGCGGTCCGCGTGGTCGCGGACGGGCCGCGCAAGCTGACCGTGACG
>JAPLAT010000021.1 GCA_026393175.1 Pseudonocardiales bacterium | reverse complement strand
GTAGCGCCAGACGTCCAGCTCGGTCCAGTTGCTGATCGGGAACACCCGCACGTGCTCGCCGGGGGCGTGCCGGCCGTTGTAGAGGTTCCACAGCTCGGGACGCTGGCTGCGCGGGTCCCAGCGGCCGAAGCCGTCGCGCAGGGACATGATCCGCTCCTTGGCCCTGGCGCGCTCCTCGTCGCGTCGCCCGCCGCCGAACACGGCGTCGAAGCGGTGCTCGACGATGGTGTCGAGCAGCGGCTGGGTCTGCAGCGGGTTGCGCGTGCCGTCGGGGCGCTCGACCAGCCGCCCGTCGTCGATCCAGTCCTGGACGTGCGCGACCTCCAGCCGCAGGCCCAGGCGCTCGACGAGCCGGTCGCGGAAGTCGATGACCTCCGGGTAGTTGTGCCCGGTGTCCACGTGCAGCAGCGGGAACGGCACCGGCGCGGGCGCGAACGCCTTGACGGCCAGGTGCACCAGCAGCGTGGAGTCCTTGCCGCCGGAGAACAGGATCACCGGGCGGTCGAACTCGCCGGCGACCTCGCGGAAGATGTGGATCGCCTCGGACTCCAGCGCGTCGAGGGCGTCCATCGTGGGTGCACTCACGCTCGGGTTCACTGGCGACTCCGCAAGCTCCGTCACGTGTGCAGCCCGCACTCGATCTTGCCCGTGCCGGCCCAGCGGCCGCTGCGCGGGTCCGCGCCGGGCGCGGGCTTCGCGGTGCAGGGGGCGCAGCCGATCGACGGGTAGCCCTCGGCGACCAGCGGGTTGACCAGCACCCCGTGCGCGTCGATGTAGGCCTGCATCTCCTCGTCGCTCCACGCGGCGATCGGGTTGACCTTCACCAGGCCGAACTTCTCGTCGTAGGTGACCAGCGGCGTGCCCGCCCGGGTCGGCGCCTCGACCCGCCGCACGCCGGTGACCCAGGCGTCGTAGCCGGCCAGCGTGCGCGTCAGCGGCTCGACCTTGCGCATCGCGCAGCAGGCGTTGGGGTCGCGCGCCCACAGGTCCTTGCCGAACTCGGCGTCCTGCTCCGCGACCGACCGCTGCGCCTGCGCGTTCACGATCCGCACGTCGTACACGTGCTCGACCGCGTCGCGGGTGCCGATGGTCTCGGCGAAGTGGTAGCCGGTCTCCAGGAACAGCACCTCGACGCCGGGCAGCGCCTTCGCCGCCAGGTCGACGAGCACCGCGTCCTGCATGTTCGACGCGACGACCAGCCGCGTCCCGAACGTCTCCGCGGCCCAGCCGAGCACCTGCTCGGCCGTCGCGTCCGGACCCAGCTCGGCGGCGCCGCGCTCGGCGGTCGCCCGCAGGTCCACCTCCGTGGCCAGACTCATGAAGGAACCCCGATCCCGATCATCTTGAGCGTGAACGTGCGCAGGCAGGACGCGCAGTACCAGGCGCCGTGGGCGGCCTCGGCCGGACGCAAATCCTCGTCCCCGCAGTAGGGGCAGTAGAAGGGCACGGCACGCTCGCTCATGGCGCACCTGCGGCGCTCGTGAGCGCGGAGAAGTGTTCTCGCACCTCTGTGCGCGCACGGGCGGCGGAGCCGCGCGTCATTGGAGGTCCGCCTCGTCGGCGCGCAGCACCCACTGCGCGAAGCGCTC
>JAPLAT010000235.1 GCA_026393175.1 Pseudonocardiales bacterium | reverse complement strand
CCGCGCCGCCGCCGGCCTCGCCCGTGCCGCGCGACCCGCTCGTGCCCGCGATCGCGCGGGCGATCGCCCGCTGGGGCGCCACGAGCGTGGTGCACGACCGGCAGACCGTGCTCGACGCCGGCCGGCTGGCCGCGCTGCGCGCCACGACCGGGGCGACGGTGCGGCTCGTCCCGGCCCGCTCCGACGCCCGCGTGCAGGTGGCCGACTTCGTCGCGGGCACGGCGCGCCGGATCGCCTCCGACGCGCTGGCCGGGCGCGGCGACGCCGAGCTGGGCGTGCTGCTGGCCCCCTACGTCGACCCGGCGTCGATCGGCTTCCGACCCGCGCCCGGCTCCCGGCCACGGCCCGCAACGGCGGATTGACGCGATCGAGTGAATCGGTCCAGAGTCGACCGGTCGGGCGGTGCGGCCCCACGAGGGCCCACCGCACTCAGCAGAGGGGCGGGGTCCATGCGGAGAGCGGTAGCGGTGGTCGCGGCGGCGGCGGCGATCATCATGGCGGGTGGGGCCACGGCCACCGCCCAGGAGGACGTCCCGGGGCCCGTCGCCCTGGGTAACCCGGACTTCACGGCGAACGTCCTGGCGCCGCTGAAGGTCACGGACTTCGCGGCGTTCGAGGAGGACCTCAAGATCGTCGCCGACTACGGCGTCGACGCGGTCAGCGTCGACGTGTGGTGGGGCGACGTCGAGGGCGTCGCCGACAACCGCTTCGACTGGAGCTACTACGACCGGGTCTTCGACCTGATCACCGCCTACGGGATGGACATCGCGCCGATCCTGTCGTTCCACCAGTGCGGCGGGAATGTCGGCGACGACTACACGAGCCTGCTGCCGTCGTGGCTGTGGCCGAAGTACGCGAACCGCTCCTACCGCGGTGTCCCGCTGGGGCTGACCGGCCTGCAGCACCGCAGCGAGCAGGGCAACTACTCCGCCGAGACCGTGCAGGGCTGGGCCGACCAGGTCGTGGAGAACGAGTACCGCGACTTCGCCAGGGCGTTCGCCCGGCACTACGGCGACCGGTACCGCGACGAGGTCGTCGAGATCAACATCTCGCTCGGCCCGTCGGGCGAGCTGCGCTACCCGTCCTACAACGCCCACGACACCGGCACCGGCTACCCGACGCGCGGCGGCCTGCAGTCCTACTCCGAGCTCGCGGTGCGCGACTTCCAGGACACCGCGCTGCGCAAGTACCGCAACCTGCGCGGGGTCAACCAGGCCTGGGGCACGAGCTACACCGACCGGTCGCAGATCGCGCCGCCCGCCGACGCCGAGCGGTTCTTCACCAGCCAGGCCTACCTCCGCACGCCCTACGGCCGCGACTTCGTCGACTGGTACAACGGCTCGCTCGTCGACCACGGCGAGCGGATGATCGAGACGGTCGTCCGCGCGATCGGGCGGGACTTCCCCCGCGCCGACATCGGCTACAAGGTCCCCGGCATCCACTGGACGATGACCAACCCGGTCCACCCGCGGGCCACCGAGGTCACCACCGGCCTCATCCAGACCAGCGTCGACCTGGACGCCCGGGCCACCGGCCACGGCTACCAGCGGATCATCGACCTGGCGAACCGGGTCGACGTGGGCGGGCGCACGGTGGCCGTGCACTTCACGGCGCTGGAGATGGACGACCAGGACGTCCCGCCGCAGTACTCGCTGGCCAAGACGCTCGTCGGCTGGTTCGGCCAGTACGCCTACGACGCGGGCGTCGAGCTGAAGGGCGAGAACGCGCTGGCCGGCGGCCTGTACGGCGAGCAGGGCTGGGTCAACATCAACGACGCGTTCGACACGTGGGGCTACCTGGGCCTGACGGTGCTGCGGATGTCGGACGTGTCGGAGGGGCTGCCCGCCGAGCGCTACGCCCAGTTCATCGACAAGTACCGGTAGCGGTCGCACCCGGTAGCGTCTGGCAGGTGTCCGGTCCGTCCGTCGTCCTCGCCGTGGACGGCAACTCGATCGTGCACCGGTGCTTCCACGCCCAGGCCGGGAGCGGGTTCCGCTCGGCCGACGGGCGTCCCCGGTGGGCGGTCCGCGGGCTGCTGTCGCAGCTCGTGGCCGCCGCCGACCGGGTGGCGCCCGACGCCGTCGTCGTCGGGTTCGACGACCCGGCCGCCAGCGTCCGCCGCGAGCGCTGGCCGCAGTACAAGGCGCAGCGCGGGGAGAAGCTGGCCGCGCTCGTCGAGCAGCTGGAGGTCGCGGCCGACGTGCTGCGCGAGCTCGGCGTCGCCGTCGTGGTGCCGCCGGGGTGGGAGGCCGACGACGTGCTCGCCTCCGTCGCCCGGCAGGCGGCGGACGCGGGCGCGACGACGGTCGTCATGACCTCCGACCGCGACGCGTTCGGCCTGATCGACGCGCACACCCGGGTGCTGCGGATCATCAACGGCGGCGTCGAGGCCTCGCCGCTGCTGACCCCGGAGCGGCTGGTCACGCTGCTCGGCGTGCGCCCCGAGCAGTACCCGGACCTCGCGGCGCTGCGCGGCGACGCCTCGGACAACCTGCCCGGCGTGCGCGGCGTCGGCCCCCGCACGGCCGCGAAGCTGCTGTGCGCCCTGGGCAGCGCGCGGGCGGCCTTCGACGACCTGGACGCGGGCGGCGAGCGGGTCGTCGCGGCCGTCGGCCCGGCCGCCGCCGCGCTGTTGGGCGATCCCGCGGCCCGTGCCCGCTGGGAGCTGAACCGGCAGGTCATGACGATGCGCACGGACGTCGCCGTCGACCTGGGCACGGGGCACCTCCCGCTCCCCGTCGACGCCGTGCGGGCCGCGTTCGCCGCGCAGGACCTCACCTGGACCGCGGCCCTGGCGATGCGGGTGCTCGCCCACGACGAGTCCGCGCCCCCGCCGCCGCCGCGCACCCCGCTGGAGACCGGCTGGGCGCCCGGCCGCGGCCGCGGGTACCGGGCGCCGAAGCGGCTGCCGGCCAAACCGGTCTCGGACCAGCTCACGCTGTTCTGACGTGATCGTGGTCTCGCCCAGCGTGACGATCTCCCCGTTCGGGGACTCCTACCGACGAGTAGTCCGCGTCGCCGAACACCGGAGGAACCCCCCATGTCCGATCGTCACGTCGTCCCCGCGGAGAACGGCTGGCAGGTCGAGAAGCCGGCCGCCAAGCGCCCGAGCGCGAAGGCCCCCACGCAGGCCGAGGCCGTGAAACGCGCCGTCGAGATCGTCGCCAACGACGGCGGCGGCCAGGTCGTCGTGCACGGTGCCGACGGGCAGGTCCGCGAGACCCGCACCGTCGAGGCCGGGGCCGCGGACACCACCGCCACGGCCGCCGCGACCGCGGCGTCGTCCGCGGCGAAGGGCGCGCAGGCCACCGCCGAGCGCGCGGCCGACGAGGTCACCGACACCGCCGGGGCGGTCGCCGACGACGCCTCCACGACGGCGGGGACGGCCGCCGCGACCGCGCGGGAGACCGCCGACGAGGTCGCCGACACGGCCGCGGACGCCGCGGGCGACGTCGCCGACGAGGTGGCCGACGCCGTCAACGGCCGCAAGGACGCCGGGGACGCCGCGGACGCGGCCGTCACCGCCGTGGGCGGGGCCGCCGAGGAGATCGGCGACGACCTCGCCGACGCCGGCCGACAGGTCGCCGACGACGTCGCCGCCGCCACCCGCCGCGCCCGCGCGCAGGTGGTCGGCACCGCCCGCGAGGCCGGCGACGCGCTGGCCGGGGGCACCGAGCGGGCCGCCGCCGTCGCCGACGGGTACGGCGACCGCCTGCGGACCGCGTCCGACCAGGCGGGGCGGTACATCCACACGGTCACCGAGCGCGCCGCCGTCCCGCTCGACGCGGCCGCCCGGGCGCTCAACCCGGTCCGGCTCGCCGGCCGTACCGCCTGCGTCGTCATCGCGGGGGCGCTGCACGTCGGCGCCGTGGTGACGACGACGGGGACCCGCACCGCGCGAGTGCTGACGGGCCGCCGCTGACCCTCCCCGCATTGCAGCAAAGCCACTTTCCTGCAAGCACGTTGCGTGAAAGTGGCTTTGCTGCAACCACCGGAGGCCCCGGTCTCCAAGTGAGACCGGTGCC
>JAPLAT010000087.1 GCA_026393175.1 Pseudonocardiales bacterium | reverse complement strand
GGGGTCGGCGCCGCCCGCGGCCCTGGCGACGTGCGCGGCCACCCCGAGCGCGGCGATCGACAGCCCGCCCAGCGCGTACGGCTCCACCGCGTCGAGCGCGTCCAGGGCGCAGGTCGCCCGGACCAGCGCCTCGTCGGGACGGCCCTGCCACAGCGCCGCCTCGGTGGCCGCGACGCCCAGGAACACCGCCGCCTGCATGCTGCCGGTGAGCTCGCCGCGCAGCTCCGTCCAGCGCCGCGTGACGACGTCGAACCGGCCGCGCGCCGCCGCCACCAGCAGCCCGGCGGCGACGAGGCGCGCCGACACCCGGGCCGGCACCGCCGCCCCGGCCAGGTCGGCCGCCGCCTCCGCGGCCGCCCACTCGCCCTCCAGGAACCGCGCCACCACGTGCGCGGTGCGGACGTCGATGCCGGGGGTGCTCCACCGCAGGCCCTGGGTCGCCGCCCGCCGCTCGCCCTCGGCGAGATCGGCGGCGGCCTCGGCGAACCGGCACTCCTCCAGCAGCGACATGCCGACGGCGTAGTAGGTGCGCAGCTCGGTGCCGAGATCGCCCGCGGCCCGCGCCATCTCGCGCGCCGTGGCGAGCCGGGCGCGCGCCGACTCCGGCCGCCCGGCGTAGTCCTCGCAGCCGGCGAGCGTGACGAACGCGTCCGCGCCCGCGGCCCGGGCGAACCCGTCGACCTCGGGCAGCGCGGCGACGACGTCGAGCGCCTCCTGCACCTCGCGGCGGGCGTCGGCGAACTCGTCGTAGCGGTAGTGCACCCGGGCGAGCACCGCGTGGCACCAGGCGAGGCCGCCCGACGGCGGTCCCTCGGCGAGCACGGCCATCGCCTGCTGCGCGGCGGCCCGGGCCTCGTGCAGGTCACCCCACCGCTCGAGCAGCCGCATCGCGTACTTGAGCCGCAGCGAGGCGCTCAGCCGCCGGTCGCCGCGCCCCTCGGCCAGCTCCAGGGCGCGGCGGCCCAGCGCGGTGCCGCGGTCCGGGTCACCGGTGGCGCTGGCCGCCCACGCCGCCATGCGCGTGAGCTTGTACTCCGGCGCCCCCGCCACCGCCTCGGCGTCGGGCACCGCGGGCCACAGCTCCAGCGCCCGCTCGGCGTGCAGCAGCAGCTCGGCGGGGGCCTCCCGCTCGTCGGCCTCGCGGGCCGCGCGCACCGACGCGGCGAGCGCGCCGGGCAGGTCGTGCGCGGCCAGCGCGTGGTGGGCGAGCAGCGCGGCCCGCCCTGGCTCGTCCGCCCGCGCCGGGTCGGCCAGCAGCGCCGCGAACGCCGCGTGCAGCCGGCTGCGCTCCCCGGGCAGCAGGTCGTGGTGGATGGCCTCGCGCAGCAGCGCGTGCCGGAACGCGTAGGCGTCGGTGCCGCCCGCCTCGGGCACCAGGACGTGGTGGTGGACGGCCTCCCGCAGGGCCAGCTCCAGCTCGTCGACGTCGAGCCCGGCCACCGCGGCCAGCTCGTCGTGGCGGACGTGCGGCCCGGCCACGGCCGCCACCCGCAGCAGGCGCTGGGTGGCCGCGGGCAACGCCTCCACGCGGGAGAGCAGCACCTCGACCAGGCTGTGCGGCAGCCCGTCGGAGCAGGCGGAGACCAGCTCCTCGGCGAAGAACGCGTTGCCCTCGCTGCGCCGGGCCACGCTGTGCAGCAGCGGGCCGGACAGCGTGCCGTCGGCGAGCTCGCGCACGAGCGCGAGGGCGTCCTCGTCACCCAGCGGGCCGAGCTCGATCCGCTCGACGGCGGGGAGCCGGACCAGCTCGGAGAGGACCGGCCGCAACGGGTGGCGCCGGTGCAGGTCGTCGGAGCGGTAGGTGGCCAGCACGAGCAGGCGCTGGGCGTCGAGCCGGGAGAGCAGGAACACCAGCAGGTCGCGGCTGGACCGGTCGGCCCAGTGCAGGTCCTCCAGGACCAGCAGCACCGGGGTGTCTGCCGTCAGCTCGTCGAGGACCGAGAGCACGGCGTCGAACACCCGGAGCTGGCCGAGCGCGCGGTCGGCGCCCGGGTCGTCGCGCGAGAGGTCCCCGGGCAGCAGGTGGCGCAGCGCGACGTGCGCGGCGACCAGCTCCGGCCGCTCGGCCGCCAGCAGCCGCACGACCTCGGTGAACGGCAGGTAGGGCAGGGCCGCCTCGGCGGTGTCGAGGCACCGGCCGGTGAGGACGGTGAAGCCGGCCGCCGCCGCCCGCGCGGCCGTCTCGGCGACGAGGCGGGACTTGCCCACCCCGGCGTCGCCGGAGAGCAGCACGCCGGTGGGCGAGCCCGTCGCGGCGCGGTCGAGCGCGGCCCCGAGCGCCGACACCTCGTGCCGGCGCCCGACCAGACCGATCCCGATGCCCAACCGCGCCACGCCGGTCATCGTGGCACGAGCGACCGACGATCCCGGGGGGATTCGGCCGCCGTCCGCTCCGGGGGGACACCCCGGGGGCGCGCCGCGGCCGCGGCCCGGTCGGCGGCGCGGGCCGTGACGCGCGTGGCCCGCCGGGCGTCCCGGGCCAGGCGCCCGAGGCGGTACTGCTCGGCCTCGGCGAGCAGCTCGTCGTGGCGCAGGTGGGTGGAGGACAGGAGCGGGATGTCGGTGAACATGACCGCAACGCTCGTCCTGAGGCCCCCACCCCGGCATCGGGCGATCACGCACACCCGCCGCCCCCGGACGCCCGGGCGGGGTAAGGGGTCGGCCTCGCACCCCTTACCCCTCCGCCCACCCCGTCGATGGGCGCGACCGACCCGCCGCCACAGCTCCCGCCGGTCAGCACGCCCCGGCGTCGTGCTGGTGTTGCCGATCACGTCGCACAGCGCGGGCCGGCTGGCACAGCGCCGGCCGGTCCGCACAGCCCGCGGGCGCGCTGTGCGCCCCCCACGGGGGCTGTGCCGGCTCGGCAGAGCTGTGCGACCGCGGTGGGCGTGCGGCGCGCGTCGACGGCCGGTCGCGGCGGTCCGGCCGGGGTCGTCCGAGGGGCCGGCGTCGGCGGGGGCGCGGTGGGCCGACCGGGTCGGCGGCGGGACAGGGGTCAGGGGCGGTCCGGGGCCGGGAGCAGGCCGGTGCGGTAGGCCCGCACCAGCCGGCGCGGGACGCGGTACTCCCGGCCGTCGATGCGCACGGGCACGAGGTCGGGCGGCGTGGCCTTCCACCGGGCCCGGCGGCTGCGGGTGTTCGAGCGGGAGGTCCGGCGCTTGGGGACGGCCATCAGGGGTGCTCCTCGTCGTGGTGGGGTCGGGGGCCGGCGGAGACGTCGGCCGGGGGTTCGCAGGGGTCGGTGTGCCACCAGCCGAACGGGTCGGGCAGGGCGCGCCAGGACTCCTCGCCCGCGGCCAGTTCCAGGTCGGTGAGCAGGGCCTCGGTGAGGCAGGCCTCGATCTCGTCGGGGTCGGCGGCGTGCACGAGGACGGTGAGGTCCTGGGCGCGGTCGCCGAAGCGGGGGTGCCAGCCCAGCGACGCGATCGCCCGCCGCTCCGGGGAGGCGGCCTCCCAGGCCTCCTCGCCCGCGCCGGCCAGCCAGTCGCCGGCGTGCCCGACCCGCAGCCCGCCGCCCGCGGACTCCAGCCACAGCACGGCCTCGGGCCGGGTGGCGAGCCAGATCCGGCCGCGGGCCCGGACGACGCCGTCGAGCAGCACGTCGAGCGCGGCGTGCAGCCGCTCGGGATGGAACGGGCGGCGCGCGGAGAACAGCACGAGCCGGGCGCCGCAGTCGTCGTCGAGCGGCGGGGTGCCGCGCAGCAGCGGGGCGTGGACGTCGTCGGGGACGCCGCGGCGGGCGCCGGCCGGGAGGTCCGCGAGCAGGACGCGCCCGTCCAGCGCCGCCAGCGGGACGCGCTGCGCCGCCGGGGCGAGCCGGGCCAGCACGGCGGCGGTGCGGGCGCGCTC
>JAPLAT010000480.1 GCA_026393175.1 Pseudonocardiales bacterium | reverse complement strand
GCGCCGGCCGGCCGGACCGGCCCCCGCAGCGGGTCGCCCCCCGCGCGCGGCGCCGGTGGGACAACGATCTGAACTGCGGAGATCGGGGTCCTGACGGGGTGCGGCGACGGCGGGCGTGCCGGCGACGCCGGGGCCTGCGAGGTCGGCGGCGCGGCGAAGGACAGGCCGGCGAGCGCCCGCCGGGCCAGCGCCAGGTTGGCCCGCGACCGTTCCAGGCAGACGTAGACCAGCACCGGGGCGCCGTCGGCCGGGGTGGCACAGCGCACGAGGTGGTAGCTCGCCCGCCCGGTGACGATCATGTCGTCCAGGTCGTCGATCCCGGCCGTGTCCCGCAGCGCGGACGCGCCCCAGCCGAGCACGGCGGCCGGGTCGACCGGCGGCGAGCCGCGCTCGTGGAGCACCTTTCCCGACACCGCGTCGGCGACGCAGCAATAACGCGCTCCACCGATGCGCTGCAGTTCCTGCAGCGCATCGGAGTAGGCCGGTGACGTCGTTCTGCTTTCTACGGCGCGGATGATCCCACAGACGATTCGGCCGATCCGCGATCAGCCCTTACGGCCGCTATTCGGTGCGGCGTTCGTGTCGGATCGTTCACCTGTTCGGTCCTACGGGAGGTGCCGGGAAGATCGGGCGGCGCGAGCGGGTTGCTTGGACGTGGTGCCTCTCTCCGTGCTCGACCTCGTCCCCATCGGCTCCGGCTCGTCCGCGTCGGCCGCGCTCGCCGCCAGCACCGCACTGGTGCGGCGCGCCGAAGAGCTCGGCTTCCGCCGGTACTGGGTCGCCGAGCACCACGGCATGCCGGGGATCGCCAGCTCGGCCCCCGCGGTGCTCATCGCCCACCTGGCCGCGGCCACCTCGACCATCCGCGTCGGGTCCGGCGGCGTCATGCTGCCCAACCACCAGCCCCTCGTCGTCGCCGAGCAGTTCGGCATGCTCGACGCGCTGCACCCGGGCCGGATCGACCTGGGCATCGGCCGTGCCCCCGGCACCGACCAGCGCACCGCCCGCGCGCTGCGCCGGGGCACCGCGCCGCTGGGCGCCGACGACTTCCCCGAGCAGCTCACGGAGCTCGCGTCCTACTTCCGCGGCGAGGGCCCGGTCACCGCGGTGCCCGCGCACGGGCAGAAGCCCGACCTGTGGCTGCTCGGGTCCAGCGGCTACAGCGCGCAGGTCGCGGGCCTGCTCGGGCTGCCGTTCGCGTTCGCCCACCACTTCTCCGGGGAGAACACGCTCCCCGCGCTGGCGCTCTACCGCGAGACCTTCCGGCCCTCCCCCGTGCTCGACGCGCCCTACGCGATGATCGCCGCGTCGGTGCTCGCGGCGGACACCGACGACGAGGCGCGCCGGCTCGCGATGCCCGGCGCGCTGCAGTTCCTGCGGCTGCGCCAGGGCGAGCCGGGGCTGGTCCCGACGCCGGAGGAGGCGGCCGCCCACCCCTACTCGGCGCAGGAGCGCGCGTTCGTCGAGGACCGGCTGGCCGGGCAGGTCATCGGGTCCCCGGCGACCGTCCGCGCGGGCGTCGCCGAGCTCGTCGAGCGCACCGGGGTGGACGAGCTGATGGTCGTCACCAGCGCCCACGACGGCGCCGACCGGCTGCGCTCCTACGAACTGCTCGCCGAGGCGGTCGCCCCCGCGGGCGCGTCTGCTGTGATGGGGGCGTGACCGACCCCTTCGCCGCGTTCCGCGCCGCCGTCGAGGCGGGCGACGTGGACGCCGCCGTGGACCTCTTCGCCCCCGACGCGGTGTTCCACTCCCCCGTCGCGCACCGCCCCTACGTCGGCCGTGAGGCGCTGCGGGCCGTGCTGTCCGCGGTGTTCACCGTGTTCGCCGACTTCCGCTACACCGGGTCCTACGGCGGCGAGGACGGGCACGTCCTGCGCTTCGCCACCCGCGTCGACGACCGCGACCTGGAGGGCGTCGACATCCTCGAGGCCGACGGCGGGCGGCTGACGAGCCTCACCGTGCTGGTGCGCCCGTACTCCGCCGCCACCGCGCTGCGCGACCGGATGGCCGCCCTGCTGAGTTGAGCTGAGCGCCGAGCCGACGGCGCTACCGGGCCGGACGGGTGCCGGCGCAGCTCAGGTGCGCCTGCGAGCGCATCCCGTAGGGCGGCGTGGCCGGGGAGGCGCCGCGCTGCGCGGGCACCGTCACCACGGGCGCGGCGTCCTCCGCACCGGATGCGACCGCGCCCGCGTCCACGCCGGGATCCGCGCCGAGGTCCGCCCCCGCGTCCGTCGCGGCGCCGCGCCGCAGCACCGCCCCCAGCACCAGGGCCGTCGCGCACGCGCCGACCGACCACACCGCCGCGGCGCCCACCAGCCACATCGTCACGCGCTCTCCCGACCCACCCGACCTGCCGTCGGGAACAAGGATGCGGTGCGCGTCCGGCGCGGTCCATAGTCACTTGTGACGAAACGCGCGCTCAACCCCCACGCCGCCGTCCACCGCGACCCGCACGCCCTGCTCACCCGGCTGCTCGCGCACACCGGGCCCGGCGGCGGCCCGGACGAACCCGTCGCCGCGCTCGAGCGGCGCGTCGCGGACCTGCTGGGCACCCCGGCGGCGCTGTTCTTCCCCTCCGGCACCATGGCCCAGCAGGTGGTCCTGCGCGTGCACGCCGAGCGGACGGGCCGTCCGGCCTTCGCCGCCCACCCCACCTGCCACCTGGACCTGTTCGAGCAGCGGGGCTACGCGGCCGTCCACGGGCTGCGCTTCCACCCGGTGGGCGACGCGCACCGGCCGCTGACCACCGCGGCGCTGCGCGCCGTCGCCGAGCCGCTCGGGGCGATCCTGTGGGAGCTGCCCCAGCGCGAGATCGGCGGCACGCTCCCCGGCTGGGACGAGCTCGTCGAGCAGGTCGGCGTGGCCCGCGAGCGCGGCGCGGCCGCCCACCTCGACGGGGCCCGGCTCTGGGAGGCCCAGCCGTTCTACGACCGGCCGCACGCCGAGATCGCCGGCCTGTTCGACAGCGTCTACGTCTCGCTCTACAAGGGCCTGCGCGGCATCCGCGGGGCGGTGCTGGCCGCCGACGAGCCGACCGTCGCCGCGGCCGGGGTGTGGCGGACCCGGCTGGGCGGGGCGCTGCCCGACGCCTGGCCGCTCGCCCTGGCCGCGCTGCACGGGCTGGACACGCAGCTGCCGCGGATGGCGGAGTACCGCGACCACGCCGTCGCCGTGGCCGCCGCGATCGCCGCGGGCGGCGTCGCGACGGTGGTCCCCGACCCGCCGGTGACGCCGATGTTCCACGTCCACCTGCCCGTGCCCGCCGAGGCCGCGGACGCCGCGGCGGCCGCGCTGGCCGAGGAGGAGGACGTCCTGCTGTTCCGCAGGTCCGCCCCGGCCGCGGACCCGGGGCGCTGCGTCGTGGAGCTGACGATCGGCGAGCCGGGGCTGGGGTTCGCCCCGGACGAGGTGGCCGGGCTGCTCGCCGCGGTCGTCGCGCGCGCCCGGGCCTGAGCCGCGCGGTCGCGGTCAGCCCGACCGGTACCGGTCGTGCACCGCGGCGAGGAACCGGTGCACCGCGCGCACGTGGTGGTGGGTGCGGGCGGTGGGGAAGGAGTCGAAGCCGTGCTGGGCGCGCGGCAGCTCCGCGTGCCGGACCTCGGCGCCGGCCTCCCGCATCCGCCGCACGAAGCGCCGCGACTGCCCGGCGGACACGATCGTGTCGGTGCTGCCGTGCACCACGAGGAACGGCGGGGCGGTGCCCGCGGCCACGGCCTCGTCCACCCGGTGCAGCGGGGAGAGCGCCTGCCAGGTCTCCGGGTCGGCCGCGGGCGAGGTCTGCAGGACGGTGTTCTCCAGCAGCGTGTGCAGGCCGTGCTCGTCGATCGAGAAGTCGTGCACGCCGTACACCGGGACGGCGGCCGCGACGGAGGTGTCCGCGTCGGGGCAGCCCGGCTGCAGCGACCGGTCATGGGCGGTCAGCGCGACGAGGGAGGCCAGGTGCCCGCCCGCGGAGCCGCCGCTGACCGCGACGAAGCCGGGGTCCCCGCCGTACGCGCCGATCTCCCGCTTCACCCAGGCCAGCGCCTGCTTGACGTCGGCGACGAGCACCGGGAGCCGGTGCGCCGGGGCGAGCCGGTAGTCGACGGTGACGCACACCCACCCGCGCTCGACGAGGTGCGCGAGCAGCGGGGCCGCGCTGACGACCCGGCTGCCGCCGGTCCAGCCGCCGCCGTGCACCTGCACCAGGACGGGCGCGTCGCGGACGGGGCGGGCCGGGCCCCAGACGTCCAGGAGCTGGGCGGGGTGCTCGCCGTAGGGCACGGCGTCGGCGCGCAGGTGCCGGCCCCGGACCCGCCGGTTCGACGCGGCCCGCGCGCGGCCGGGCCGGGCCGGGGCGGGCGGCAGGTCGTGCAGGGCGGCGTCGAACACCCGGCGGGAGCGCTCGGCGTC
>JAPLAT010000176.1 GCA_026393175.1 Pseudonocardiales bacterium | reverse complement strand
CGGGCTCGTCGCGGTGCTCGCCCGGGTCGCCGGCCGCGGCGCCGGGACCGCCCCGCGGGTGGGGCCGGTGGCGGCCGCGGTGGCCGACGCGCTCGCCGCGGCCGCGGTGGCGTGGCTGCTGCTCCTCGTCTTCCCGGTCGTCTACGAGGACGTCGTGGACGTCGTCCCGCTCGTCGTCGTCGGGGCGCTGGTGGCCGGGGCCCTGCGCTGGCTGCTCACCCGGACCTGGACGTCCGTGGCCCCCGCCCTGCTGGTCGCCGCCCTCGGTGCCGTCCTGACCGTGGGCATGTCCGCCGCGGCCGAGCCGTTCGGCGACGCGGCCGTCGACGTGCCGCTGGTCCTGGCGCTCGTCTGCGCGGGGCTCGCGCTGCTCCTGCTGCTGCCCGCCGCGGCCCGGGCCTGGGGGGCCGCCACCCGGGCCTGACCCGGCTCCGCGGGGTCAGGCCGCGGGCAGCGGGAGCTCCAGGCGGGCGACGAGGCCGCCGCCGTCGCGTGGGGTCAGGGTCAGCTCGCCGCCCATCGCCGCGACGATGGCCTCGACGATCCACAGCCCGAGCCCGGCGGTGCCCCGCCGCTCCCCCAGCGCGACGCCCTTCGCCGTGACCAGGCCCTCCTGGCCGGGCGGCAGCCCGGGGCCGCGGTCGCGGACCTCGGCGACGAGCCGGCCGCCGGCGTAGCGCAGGTCCAGCTCGACGGGGGCGTCGCCGGAGTGCCGGGCGGCGTTCTCCGCGAGGTTGGTGAGCACCCGGCGCAGCCGCTGGGGGTCGCACCGGACCGCGGCGTCCGGGGGCAGGACGGTCCGGACGCGCCGCTCGGGGGCGACGGCGGCGGCGTCGAGCACCGCGTCGGCGAGATCGGCGAGCCGCACCGCCCGCTCCCGGACCCGGCCCAGCGGGCTCCCGTCGGTGACGGCGACGTCGGCGAGGCCGTCGAGCATGTCCCGCAGGTGCACGGCGTGCTCGGCGAGCAGCCGGGTGGCGGTGGTGCGCGAGGCCGGGGCGAGGCGGTCGGCCGCGAGGTCGGAGGACAGCGCCGTCAGCGACGCGACCGGGGTGCGGAACTCGTGCATGACCACGCGGACGCCGTCGAGCCGCGCGGCCTGGGCCGCGAGCAGCGTGCGGGACGCGGCGGCGGCGTCGAGCTGGCGCTCCAGCATCCGGACGAGCACGCCGACGAGCACCGCGGCCGCGACGAGCATCCCCGTCCACCACGCCCCGGCGAGCCAGCGGTCGGCGGGCGCCACGTCGGGGTCGGACGCGAGCACCGCCCCCGCCGTGAACCCGGCGCCCGCGAGCAGCGCCGCGACCCGTCCGATCACCGCCCCGCCGCGCACCGCGGCGGCGATCACCACGAGCGGCAGCGCCGCGACCATGATGCTCTCCGCGCCCCCGGTCAGGGCGCAGGCGACGAGCACGAGGACCCCGTCGATCGCGGTGGAGAGCCACGTGGGCATGAGCGACCGCTGCCTCCGCTCGGCCACCGCGAGCGCCGTGGCGTACCCGAGCGCGACGGCGACGAGCCCGGCCAGCAGCCCGACCCGCCCGCGCGCGAGCTGGGGGCCGAGCAGCAGCGCGAGCCCCACCGCCCCGACGACCAGCAGCCGGATGACGACGGCCGTGCGGTCCTCGGTCGTGCGTTCGTCCGGTTCCACGGCACTCTGTTCCACGACACGGGGGTCCACGGGCCAGAGGCTAGAGTCCGCGGTCGTGCGCGACGGCCGGTACGTCGTGGTCATCGTCGACGACCACGCCCTGTTCTCCCAGGGCCTCGCTCTGCTCCTGGAGTCGCGGGCGGGCGAGACGTTCACCGTCGCCGGGTCCACCACGGCGGGCGAGGAGGCGGTGGCGCTGGTCGGGCGGGAGGCCGCCGACATCGCGATCGTCGACCTGGCGCTGCCCCCGCTGGGCGGGGTGGAGACGATCCGCCGGATCGTCACGGCCTACCCCCGGACGCGGGTGCTGGCGCTGTCGGGCACCGAGGACCTGGGCCTCGCCGCCGCCGCGCTGCGGGCGGGCGCGTCGGGGTTCCTGGGCAAGTCCGCCGACCCCGAGGTGCTGGTGGCCCCGCTGCTGGCGATCGCGGCCGGGGTGCGGGTCGTCCGGCCGGACCTGCTCGACGCGCTGCTCGCCGCGGGCGACCGCAGCGCCGACGGCCTGCTCGACCGGCTCGGCGAGCGCGAGGTCGAGCTGTGGCGGCTGCTGGCCCGGGGCCTGGAGACGAGCGAGATCGCCCGGCCGATGCTCGTCAGCGAGCGCACGGCCAAGCGCATGATCGCCTCGCTGCTGCACAAGCTGGGCGCGGCCAACCGGATCGAGGCCGCCGCCCTGGCCGGCCGCTACGGCCTCCTGGACGGCTGACCCGAGGGGCACGGCCCCCCACCCCCGTTGCACGGCTGGCCCGCGCGGGCCACGGTCGGCCCGATCGTGGTCCTGTGCGGCCGGTCACCGCTGCGCCACACTCCTGCCACCACTCGACGGAGGGAGCGCGCCGTGGCGGCGTTCAGCAACGAGGCCGAGGTCTACGAGTACCTGGGCGGGGTGTTCCGGCTGGGGCTGGACGACCCCGACATGGTCGCGAAGCTCGCCCCGACCGGCATCGTCCTGCGCATCACCTACACCGAGCCCGACGCGGTGATCACCGTCGACATGCCCGGCAAGGAGCTGCACACGGGCGCAGGCGCGGGTCCGGACCCGAACGTCGAGCTGTTCATGTCCGCCGACACCGGCAACCGGTTCTGGCTGGGCAAGGTCGTGCTCCCGGTGGCGCTGGCCAAGGGCCAGGTCCGCGCGAAGGGACCGGTCGCCAAGCTGCTCAAGGTGCTGCCGCTGGCGAAGCAGCTGTTCGGGCCCTACCGCGAGCTCGTGGCGTCGAAGGGCCGCCCGGAGCTGCTGGACGCCTGAGGTCATCCGATGCGGTGATCCACCGGGTCGCGGTGACGGGGCGACCCGATACTCCGCCGATGGACCGCGTGTGGCTCGACGTGCAGATGTGGACGCCCCTGCGCGGCACGTTCCACCCCTTCACCGACGTCGTCTGCGAACCGCCCGACCCGCTGCCCGCCGTGGTGGACGGCTGGCAGGCCTGGGCGACGGCGCAGCTGGGTGCGGTGGCCGGGCAGGAGCGGTGGCAGCCGGGCCGCTACCACTACAGCGCCGAGCAGCGCGACGAGGGCGGGCACCCGATCACGGTCTTCGTGCGCGGGGTGTGGGACCACACCCACTGACCCGCCGCGCGGAGGTCCCCGAGCGGGGTGTGCCGGTAGGGCGAGCCGCGGTGGGCCCACCGGCTGTCCGCCCCGTAGCGGGGGGCAGCCAGGGCGATGACGACGAGGGCCACGAGCACGATCCAGGTCTCCATGGGTCCACGGTGCGCCGCAGTGGCCTTGTCCGGGAGGGCCAATTCTGCGACCGTGGCCCCGTGGACGACCTGGACCGGCGGATCGGTGCCCGCAGCTTCGCCCGGATGCTCGGCGAGTGGCGGCCCCCGCACGGGCGCGGCCTGGCCGGCGCGCTGGCCGACCGCGTCCGCCTGCTCGTGCTCGACGGGCGGCTCCCCCTGCAGACCCGGGTGCCCGCCGAGCGGGAGCTCGCGCACGAGCTCGGCGTGAGCCGCACGACCGTCGCCGCCGCCTACGACGCGCTGCGCGTCGCCGACGTCCTGCACAGCCGCCGCGGCGCCGGGAGCTGGACGCGGCTGCCTGCCGAGCCGGCCGGGCCGGGCCTGCGGTCCCCGTTCTCCCCGCACGGCGACCGGACGCTGTTCGACCTCGCGCACGCCGCGCTGCCTGCGCCCTCGGAGGAGCTGCGGGCCGCCGCGGCGGGCGCGCTGCACGACCTGGACGGGCTGCTCGGCGGCCACGGCTACGACCTGCTCGGCCTGCCCGCCCTGCGCGCGGCGATCGCCCGCCGCTACACCGAGCGCGGGCTGCCGACCACGCCGGACCAGGTGCTGGTCACGGCCGGGGCGCAGCAGGCGATCGCCCTGGTGCTGGCCGGCTTCACCGGCCCGGGCGACCGCGTCCTCGTCGAGCACCCCACCTACCCCAACGCGCTGGAGGCGATGGCCGCCCGCGGCGCCCGGCCGGTCGCGCTGCCCGTCACCGACGGGTGGGACCTGGACCTGGTGGCCGCCACGCTGCGCGACGCCGTCCCGCGCCTGGCCTACCTCATCCCGGACTTCCAGAACCCGACCGGCGGCGTCCTCGACCCCGGGGGCCGCGCCCGACTGGTGGAGCTCGCCCGGCGCACCGGCACCACCCTCGTGCTCGACGAGACGCTCTCGGAGCTGTGGCTCGACGCGCCGGTGCCGCCGCCCGCGGCGTCGTTCGGGGCGGCCGGATCGGCGACCGTGCTGACGCTGGGCTCGGCGAGCAAGGTGTTCTGGGGCGGGCTGCGGGTGGGCTGGATCCGCGGGGCCGCGCCGACCGTGCGCCGCCTGGCCGCCCTGCGCGCGGCCGTCGACCTCGGCAGCCCCGCGCTGGAGCAGCTGGTCACCGCCCGCCTGCTCGACGACCTCGGCACGGTGACGGCGGGGCGGCGGGCCGCGCTGGTCACCGCGCGCGACGGGCTGCGGGCCGCGCTCGCCGCGCGGTTCCCCGGCTGGCGGCCCTCGGCGCCCACCGGCGGGCTGAGCTTCTGGATCGACCTGGGCGAGCCGGTGTCGAGCCGGCTGACGGTGGCCGCCCGCCGCCACGACGTGCTGCTCGCCGCCGGCCCGCGCTTCGGGCTGGACGGCGCCTTCGAGCGGTACCTGCGCCTGCCCTGGACGCTGCGCGCGGACCGCGTCGACGAGGCGCTGGACCGGCTCGCGCTGGCCTGGCGCGGCCTCGAGCACGTGGACGCCGGCGCGCGGCCCGAGCCGGTGGCGGTCGCCTGAGCGTCACCGGACGGTAAGCCTCCCGCCGCCGTGATCATCACTACCGTGGGCCGGTGGCTCCCCCCGCGCTCCGCACCCGCTCCGGCACCGGCGCCGACCTGCTCGTCGTGGCGGCCGGGGTGGCCCTCGTCGTGCTGGCCGCGCTCGTCGGCCGCGCGCTGCTGGCCGACGGCGTCGACCTCTTCCTCGGCTGGCCTCCCCTGCTGGCGGTCTGGCTGCC
>JAPLAT010000137.1 GCA_026393175.1 Pseudonocardiales bacterium | reverse complement strand
GTGGCGGCGACCGCGTGCAGCCGCTCGCTGTCGGCGTCGACGAGCGGCCCGCCGAGCTCGGTGGCGTCGTGGCGGTCCAGGAAGCCGGTGTCGGTGCCGCGGCCGGCGAACTCCGGGTGCCGCAGGACCCGGACCAGCAGGTCGCGGTTGGTGGTCAGGCCGTGGATCCGGGCACCGGCCAGCGCCGCGGAGAGCGTGCCGACCGCCTCGGCGCGGGTGGGGGCCCAGACGATGACCTTGGCGAGCATCGGGTCGTAGTGGTGGCTGACCACCGACCCGTCACGCACCCCGGAGTCGACCCGGACGCCGGCGAGCTCGGGGAACCGCAGCGTGCGCAGGGTGCCGGTGCGGGGGAGGTAGCCCTCCGTCGGGTCCTCGGCGTAGAGCCGGGCCTCCACCGCGTGGCCGGTCATCGTCGGCTCGAGCGCCTCGGGAGGCAACGGCTCGCCCATCGCCACCAGGAGCTGCAGGCGGACCAGGTCCAGCCCGGTGACCAGCTCGGTGACCGGGTGTTCGACCTGCAGGCGCGTGTTCATCTCGAGAAAGGCGAACGTGCCGTCGTCGGCGCCGCCGTTCGCGTCCAGGACGAACTCGACGGTGCCCGCCCCCACGTAGCCCACGGCCTGCGCCGCGGCGACCGCCGCCGCGCCCATCCTGGCCCGCAGGTCCTCGCCGACGACCGGCGAGGGAGCCTCCTCGATCACCTTCTGGTGGCGTCGCTGCACCGAGCACTCGCGCTCGAACAACGCGACGGTGCCGCCGTGCATGTCGGCCATCACCTGGATCTCGACGTGCCGGGGGCGCTGCACGTAGCGCTCCAGGAACACGGTGCCGTCGGCGAACGCCGAGGTGGCTTCCCGTGCCGCCGAGGCGACGGACTCCTCGAGCGTGTCGGCCGACTCCACGATCCGCATCCCGCGCCCGCCGCCGCCGGCACTGGCCTTCACCAGCAGCGGGTAGCCGACCTCGGCGCCGAGCTTGCGCAGCGCGTCGGCGTCGAGCCCGGTGGCGTCGCCGCCGGGGAGGACCGGGACCCCGGCGTCGGCCATCATCGCCTTCGCGGTGAGCTTGGAGCCCATCGCGTCGATGGCGTCCGGCGGCGGCCCGACGAAAACCAGCCCGGCGGCGGCGCAGGCGCGGGCGAAGGCCGCGTTCTCGGACAGGAAGCCGTAGCCGGGGTGCACGGCGTCCGCGCCGGTGCGCAGCGCGGCCGCGATCACGCGGTCGACCTGGAGGTAGGTCTCGGCGGGGGAGGAGCCGTGCAGGCGCACCGCCTCGTCGGCGTCCTCGACGTGCCAGGCGTCGACGTCGGCGTCGGAGTACACCGCGACGGTGGCGATGCCGAGGTCGCGGCAGGTCCGGAAGACCCGCCGGGCGATCTCGCCACGGTTGGCGACCAGCAGCTTCTTGATCACGGGCATCGCCATCACATCCGGAACACGCCGTAGCCACGCTGGCCACGGACCTCGTCGTTGTGCACCACGGACAGGCAGAGCCCGAGCACGGTCCGCGTGTCGCGCGGGTCGATGATCCCGTCGTCGTAGAGCCGCCCGCTGTTGGCCAGCGCCAGCGACTCGCGTTCGATCTGACCCTCGACGGCGGCGCGCATCTGGGCGTCGGCGTCCTCGTCGAAGGGCAGGCCGCGGTCCGCGGCCGACTCCCTGGCCACGATCGAGAGCACCCCGGCCAGCTGGGCGGGACCCATCACGGCCGACTTGGAGTTCGGCCAGGTGAACAGGAAGCGGGGGGAGTAGGACCGCCCGCACATGCCGTAGTTGCCCGCGCCGTAGGAGGAGCCCATGACGATGGTCAGGTGCGGCACGGTGCTGTTGGACACCGCGTTGATCATCTTGGCGCCGTCCTTGATGATCCCGCCCTGCTCGTACTCGGCGCCGACCATGTATCCGGTGGTGTTCTGCAGGAAGATCAGCGGCGTGTCGACCTGGTTGGCCAGCTGGATGAACTGGGAGGCCTTCTGCGCCTCCTCGCCGAACAGGATGCCCCGGGCGTTGGCCAGGATGCCGACCGGGTAGCCGTGGATCGAGGCCCAACCGGTGACGAGCGAGGTGCCGTAGAGCGGCTTGAACTCGTCGAACGCCGAGCCGTCGACCACCCGGGCGATGACGTCGCGCGGGTCGAAGGGGACCTTCGGGTCGACCGAGGCGATGCCGAGCAGCTGGTCGGGGTCGAGCACCGGCGGGTCGGCGGGCATCGTGGGGCCAGGGCCGAGCTTGCGCCAGTTCAGCCGGGCCATGATCCGGCGTCCGATGCGGATGGCGTCCTGCTCGTCCTCGGCGAGGTAGTCGGCCAGGCCCGAGGTGCGGGCGTGCATGTCGCCGCCGCCGAGCGACTCGTCGTCGGACACCTCGCCGGTGGCCATCTTCACCAGGGGCGGGCCGCCGAGGAAGACCTTGGAGCGGTTGCGGATCATCACCACGTAGTCGCACATGCCCGGGATGTAGGCGCCGCCCGCGGTGGAGTTGCCGAACACCAGCGC
>JAPLAT010000255.1 GCA_026393175.1 Pseudonocardiales bacterium | reverse complement strand
GGCCCGCGTCACCACCGTCCCCGACCAGCCCGCCAGCACTACCGAGGAGGTGCCCACCAGCGACATCCAGGCGCTCAGCGCCTGACAGACCAACAGAAGATCACGCGACGACTGCCAAACACCACGTCCCGGGACTTGACCGACCGCAGGGCGAGGAACAGGCAATCTTGTTCGCTGGCCGGTTCGTGGTGGGGTGGCCGTTCTCGGATGTGCTGCCACGCTGATGAGCGGGCGGCATGCACGTCGAGCGGCACAGGCGGGCGCGCCGTTCTTACGACCGACGGGGAAGTGCGACCGCCGTCCACAAGTCGTCGGCCTTTAGAAGCAGCTGTGGTCCCCGGGTTCCGCAGCTGGTGTCGGTGCTGGACACGGAATCTGGGGGTTGACCTGCGAGAACGCCGAAGGCCGCCCGGACGGGCGTGTGTCCAGGCGGTGAGGTTCGTGCTGGTCAGAGCGTTGTGGCGGGCCCGAGTTCGATGATCTTCTTGGGTGCGTTGATGTCGAGCTTGGCGAGGATGTCGCGCTGGGCGGTGGTCAGCTCGGTGCGTTGGCGGAACGTGCCGGCGGGGCCGGTGAAGGTGCCGACGTGCAGGTCTTGGAGGTCCTCGCGGACGCGGTTCCAGGTAGCACCGGTGGTGGTCTCGACGATGCGGACCAGGAGCAGCGCGAGCCAGCAGAGGATGACGTGGGCACGGATGCGTTCTTCGAGGCGGTGATAGACCGGGCGCAGTTCCAGGGTGGTCTTCATGTCGCGCCAGCCGCGTTCGACCTGCAACAGCTGCTTGTAGCCCAGCGCGATGTCTTCGGCGGACAGGTGCGGGTCCGAGCAGCGCAGCAGGTACTTCCCGTCCAGGTTCACCTCGCCGGCGATCTTCTTGCGGTCGACGCGGAGCAGGCCCTTCGGGGTGACGCGCAGGAACCGGTTGAGCCCGGGCATGGTCGAGATGCGCCCGCGCAGCTCGGCCCGCTTGGTCACCGTGAGCCGGTCGGTGTCGGCGATGAGCGCGGTGAGCTTGCCGACCATGACCTCGCGCAGCGCGGCGTCCCGTTCGGCCTGCTCAGGGTTGAAGCAGATCACGAACCGCTCATCAGCGGCGATCTTGACCTCTTTGACCTGCAGGTTGTCCCGGACATGGCTGTAGCGGCCCTGGCGGGACAGCGCCGCGGTGGCCTCCGCGGAACCGGAGCGGAGCTTCTCTCCGATGATGTAGTGCCCGCCGCCGCGGCGCAGCTCCCTGCGGTTCTGCGTCGAGGAGAACCCGCGGTCCGCGACCCACATCACCCTCGCCAGGGTCCAGTCCCGCATGTCCTCGCGGGCCTGGCGGATCAGCGCCGAGTCGGTGGTGTTGCCCGGCCAGCACCACACCCGCACCGGGATCCCGGCGCGGGTGACGGCCATGCCGATCACGACCTGGGGCAGGTCGTCACGGGAGTCCTTCGACTTGCCGTAAGTCCGGAACCCCACCCCGCCGCCGGTGTCCTCGCCGTCGCCGCCGCCGGTGTCCTCGCCGTCGCCGTCGCCGGTGTCCTCGCCGTCGCCGTCGCCGGTGTCCTCGCCGTCGCCGCCGCCGGTGTCCTCGCCGTCGCCGTCGCCGTCGCCGTCGCCGGGGTCCTGGTCGGGGACCGGGCGCCCGCGGACGTCACGGGCGAGCGGGTCGTCGGGCTCGTCGGTCTGGAAGTAGGTGGAGGTGGTGTCGAAGAACAGCAGGTCGACCTCGTGATCGAGCAGGGTCGCGACCTGCCAGAACACCTCCCGTTCCAGATCGGGGGCGATGTCGAGGAGCCAGTCCATCGCCCGGTAGCAGGCGTCGTCGGAGGTCTCGGCCAGGCCGTCGATGTGCGCGCGGCGGTTCACCCAGCCCGCGGCGGCCAGCTTCGAACCCGGCGCCAGCGCCCGGTTCGCCACCAGCGCGAACAGCACCCGCTCGGTGCGCGGGTCGCGCTTGCGCCCGGTGAGCAGCCGGGTCATGACGGTGTCGATCCCGAGGCGGCGCCACAACGCGTCGAGGACCAGGGTGCCGCCGACCGGGCGCGAGGAGGTGAACGCCAGCCCCGCCGCCCCGGGCGCCTGCGAGCCGGTCAGAGCGGTGGCCGGGTCGAGCAGCCTCGTCAGCGACGCGACCAGGCGCTTGATCGCGTCGCGGTCGAGTTGGTCCTCCCGGCCGAAGCTGTGCAGCACCTTGGGCCGCGAGGTCTTCGTGGTCGGGTCCCACTCGTTGTGGGTCAGCTGCAGGTACCGCACCGCGGCGCCGTCCTTGTTTCGCCGTGTCGACACTCGTACGTGCACGTGTCCAGACGTTACATGAGTTCCAGCAGCTCAACAGTTCGAACACCGATCGAACGTGTGTCCAGCACTTTCGCCGCTTCCGGACCTGCTCCCGCTCGCTGACCTGGGAGAATACCGCGGCGTGTGCCCAGATCCGCCCATCAGCTGCGGAACGCGGGTGGTCTGGACAGACGGTGTCGCGTCGCTGCCCGTCCTGTCGGTCGGTGCGCTCGCGCACCCCGATGGTGCGAAAGCCGATGGACTGGTGCAGGGTGATGCCGGCGCGGTTCTCGGGGAGACCACGGCTTGGGGAGTCTTGTGTTGGCTTGACCTTGGAGTCGGGTCGAAGGTCTAGCGTCCATGTCGTGGGCAACTATCGAATCTCCCAGCTTGCTAAGCAGGCGGGTGTGCCGGCGACGACGTTGCGGTTCTACGAGAAGGAAGGGCTGGTACCGGCCGCGCGCACGCCGGGCGGCTACCGGTCCTACAGCGAAGCGGACGTTGAGCGGGTCCGGTTCATCGCGGCGGCAAAGCATCTGGGCCTGCCTCTGGACCAGATCCGCGACCTGCTGGGGGTGTGGGACGGGGGCATGTGTCGAGAGGTCCGTGACGAGCTACGGCCGATGGTCGCCGCGCAGGTGAGCGCCGCCGAGGAGCGGATCCAGGACCTGCGTGCGTTTCGCGACCGGCTCACCGCTGCCCTCGCGCACTTGGCGGACCTGCCGACCCGGGACGGCCCGTGTGATCCCGCCTGCGCATTCCTCCACGACCTCCCCGATCCAAAACCCTCCCCCGCGCTCCAGCGACAAGCGTCCGCACCGGCTGCAGCGCCGGAGCTACGCGGCCACACCGGCTCCGCCTCGCCGGCCATCGCCTGCTCGTTGGACGGCGACGGGTACGCCGACCGCGTCGCGCAGTGGCGCGAGCTGCTCGGCGATGGGGTCCGGGAGCCGCTGCCGGACGGCGGCGTCACAGTGCGCCTGCCCGCCGACCGGGCTGGACGAGTCGCCGAGCTGGTGGTGGCCGAGCAGCAGTGCTGTCCGTTCTTCGCCTTTGAACTCACCTTCAGTGGTCCGCACGTCGCGCTGACCGCCCACGCACCAACGGGTGCCGAACCGATCGTGGCCCTGCTGTGGGGCACGGAGCCCGCTGAGGTCACCGAGGGTCGGGACCGGTGCTGATCGCTCGGTCAGTCGTGTTGTTCGTCGTCGCTGCGGTGTTGGAGATCGGCGGCGCCTGGTTGATCTGGCAGGGGGTCCGCGAGCACCGGGGGTGGGTGTGGGTCGGTGCCGGGGTGATCGGGCTGGGCCTGTACGGGTTCGTCGCCACCCTGCAGCCCGACGCCCAGTTCGGTCGGATCTTGGCCGCCTACGGTGGGGTGTTCGTGGCCGGCTCGCTGGTATGGGGGATGGTCGCCGACGGGTACCGGCCCGATCGCTACGACGTCGTCGGTGCGCTCGTGTGCCTGGCCGGGGTCGCCGTGATCATGTACGCCCCCCGCGTCGGCGCGTCCTGAGGCGGTACGTGATAGCGCGCTGCATTACGTACCCATCTGGTCATCGCCGTCGTCGCGTTGCCGGGCCATCTCAGTGATTAACGAGCGCAGCTGCATTGCGGCATCAGGGGACAGCCGTGAGGACTCACCTCGAACGCCCGGGTCGACGCGCTTGGCATGGCGCACCAGGGTCCACGAGTACAGGCCCCACGCGTCGGCGAGGCGGTAGATGCGCAGGGAGTGGTCGGGCTCGTCGGTGATGGTGCCGTCGGGGTTCTCGTAGCGCTGGAACCGGTACACCTCCGAGTTGTCGCGCGAGCGCCGGTAGACCGCGTACACCGGGTCGTCGTCGGGGTCGAGCCGCTCCTCGAGCCAGGGCTGGTCCTTGAGCCAGGGGTCGAGGGCCAGCATGCGCACCGTGGACTCCCTCAGCAGGACGGTCATCGAGCGGCCGTCCCAGGGGCCCCCGCTCATAATCGCTGGCTTCAGCACCGTCTGGCGCAGGTGTCGTTGACGTGCAGCTTGCCGGGAGATGCCGGCCGCGGTACCGATCTCGGCGAAGTCGGCGCCGTTCTGCTTGGCCCGGTAGCCGTAGCGGCCAGCGAGGTCGTCGAGCGCGTTCTGCACGGTGCGGATCGTCGCCAGCAGGATGAGGTAGTCCTGGCGGCGGTCAGCCGGGCGACGTAGTCCGCTGTCGAGGTCCCAGGTGGCGCGGGACTCCGACCAGCACGCGTGGAGCTTCCCGCTGGCCAGCTGGCACAGGAAGTCCTCGACGGCGATGACTGTCTCGGCAGGGGCGGGCCGTCTGGTAGGCATTTGACAACTCTAGTTGTCGCCCGGGTGAGCAGTAGGGATGGCCGGACTAACGATTGTGAGGCGCTGAGCAGCGGTAACGCGGAGGGTTGACACGTTCTCGTCGACCACGCATGATGGCCTTGGGCGGACGAACGCGCCCTAAATCAGTTCGAAGGGGCCCGCTCGGATTTCGAGTCGGGTCCTTTGTGGTTCGGCTCCAGGGCTGCGCGATCAGCGACTGCCCCGGTGAGCCCTGACCCGCAGTGCACGCCGGTAGCCCTTCGTCGCCCCGGCCCCGCACCTGCTCCACCTCCCCGACCGTCCTGACGATGGTCGGGCGCCTCGCCGCGCCCGGAGTCGGTTCGTCGGTCCTGTCGCACCCCGCGCGAGTCCCCATCAAGTGGTGATGGAGCTCGCACCACCAGCACTCACAACTGCACATCCCCCAAGGTGCCGTGGCGGCACCGCGTCCTGGAAGAGAAGGAGGCGGTGCCGCGATGCGCGCTGCCCAGAATCAGGTGCTCCTCACGATGGCGGACGCTGTCGCCGCCTTGCAGTCGCTCCCCGCGCGCACACTCGACCTGTTCGCGGAGCTGCCGCCGGCAGTGCGCGCAGGCGTGGTAATCGCGCTCGTCGTGACGTTCTGCACGCCACGGCTGCTGCGGGCGTTGGACGACTATCTGTTCAACCGACGGGCGCGACGGAAGATCACGAGCAGCGCGGACTGGGTCGAGGTCGTCCGCATCCGCAACGAACCTCGCCGACTATGGGGTCGCCGCCCTGCGCCCACAGATCAAGGTCAGCCGCCAGGCCCGGCACCGGACGCCGCCGGCGCTGCGGCCGCCGCTGGCGACCAAGACGGAGCAGAACCGCCGTAGGGCGATGACCCGTCTTCTCCACCCATCGGCGGCCGAGCGATCCGACCGGCCTGCTTCAGAAGCAGCCGGGGTCGGGTTCCACCTCCTCCGGAGGCAGGGGGCGGGTGTCGGCTGTCGTGATGTCGGTGACGGTGCCCGCCGGCGGGGTCGGTGTGCCGGCCGCGAGCAGGCAGACGAGCGGGCCGCGGGTGGTGTCGAGGTCCACGCGTAGCACGGGGCCGAGGGCGACGGTGCGCCGTAGGGTGCCGGTGACGCGAACGGCCCCGGCACCGGTCGTGGTGCCCGGCTCAGCCAACGCGCAGTCCTCCGGCCGGGCGGCCAAGGGGTGGGGGGCGCCGGTGAGCGCAGGCGGCAGGAGGTTGGTGAAGCCGAGCAGGTGGGCGGTAGCCGCGTCGACCGGCTCGTCCAACACCCGCTCGGTCGGTCCGATCGCCCGGATGCGCCCGTCGACGAGCAGGGCGCTGCGGTCGGCGAGGGCGCGGGCCTCCGCGCGGTCGTGGGTGACGAGCAGGGTGGCGGTGTCCCGGTGGTCGAGGACGGCGCGCAGGTCGGCGAGGAGGTCGGCGCGGGTCGTGGCGTCCAGCCCGGTGAAGGGCTCGTCGAGCAGCAGGACCCGGGGCTCGACAGCGAGGGCGCGGGCGAGGCTGACCCGTTGCGCCTCCCCGCCCGACAGGCCGCGGACGTCCCGGTCGGCGAGGTGCGCCACCCCGAGTGCGGCCAGCCACGGTCGTGACCGGGCTCGGGCGGCCCGCCGGCCGGCACCGCGGAAGCGCAGGCCGTCGGCGGCGTTGGCCGCGACGGTGCCGCGGCGCAGCACCGGCCGCTGCAGCACCGCGGCGCTCGCCGCCCGCACGGCGGCGCTGGTGGCGGGGACGCCGTCGAGCAGCACCGTCCCGGTGACCGGGCGCAGCAGGCCCAGCGCGCGCAGCAGCGTCGACTTCCCGGCACCGTTGGGTCCGAGCACGGCGGTGACCGTCCCGGCGGGGAGCTCGAACGCGGGGACGTACAGCAGCTCCCGCCCGCCGGCGCGGACTCGCAGGTCGCGGCAGGCGAGGGTCACCGGTCGGGCCGGGCGAGCGCCAGGGCCAGGTTGACGGTGAACGCGACGGTCAGCAGGACCAGCCCGAAGGCGATGGCCAGCGCGAACTGGCCGCGGCCGGTGGCGAGCACCGCGGCGGTGGTGAGCACGCGCGTCTGCCCGGCGAGGTTGCCGCCGACGAGCTGGGCGGCGCCGACCTCACTGACCACCGCTCCGAACGCCGCGGCCGCTGTGGCGAGCAGGGGCAGCCGGATCTCGGTGAGCAGCGCGGCGAGCGCTCGTGCCGGGCTCGCCCCGGCCGCCCGCATCTGCACGAGGAACTCGGAGTCGACCTGGGCGACGGCGGCCGCGGTGAGCGCGACGACGACCGGGGTGGCGATCAGCGCCTGCGCCACGACCATCGCGGTCGGGGTGTAGAGCAGGCCCAGGGCGCCGAGCGGGCCGCTGCGCCACAGCAGCACGGTGACGGCCAGCCCGACCACCACCGGTGGCATTCCCAGCCCGGTGTTCGCGGCGGCGAGGGCGACCCGGCGGCCCGGGAACCGGCCCGGCGCGACCGCGGCGCCCGCGGGCAGGCCCACCAGGAGCGCCACGGCGGTGGCGCTCAGCGACACCCGCAGGGTGAGCGCGGTGATCGCCCAGGTGTCCTCGTCCCCTGTGGCGAGCAGGCGCAGCGCCTCGAGGAGGCCGTCGAGCAGGACCCCCACGTCTAGAGGCCGAGAGTCGCCGGGTCCTTGCCGGCGTCCGGGGTGAACAGCGGCTGCCCGAACTCGGCGGTGCCGAAGGCGGCGATGCGCTGCTGCGCGGAGGGGGAGGTGATCCAGTCGGCGAAGGCGGCCGCGCCGTCGGCCTGCACGCGGTCGCCGGCGCGGGTCGTCATTTCGATCATGTGGTAGACGTTGAGCAGGTCGAGGTCGCCCTCACTGAGCACGGCGAGGGCGAGGGTGTCGCGCTGTGCGAGGAACGTGGCGCGGTCCGACAGCGTGTAGCCGCCCTTCTCCCCGGCGACCTGCAGCGTCTGCCTCATCCCCTGGCCGGTCCCCTGGTACCAGGCGCCCGCGGGGGCGGTCCCGGCCCGCTCCCACAAGTCGTCCTCCCGCGCGTTCGTGCCGGAGTCGTCGCCGCGGGAGACGAACACCGCCTGCGCCGCCGCGATCGCCTTCAACGCCGTGGTGCAGTCGGTGCCGCGGACGCCCGCGGGGTCGGTCGGGGGTCCGACGAGCACGAAATCGTTGTGCATGACGAGCAGTCGCCGCCCCGTCGCGCCCTCGGCAACGAGGGCCTGCTCGGCGTTCGGGGAGTGCACCAGCAGCGCGTCGGCCTCGCCGCGGCGGCCCAGCTCGATCGCCTGGCCGCTGCCGACGGCAAGGGTCTGGGCCTGCCACCCGGTGTCGGCGGTGAACGCGGGCAGCAGATCGTCGAGCAGGCCGGAGTCCTGGGTGCTGGTCGTGGTGGCCAGGACCAGGGACCGTCCGGGTGCGGCGCCGGCGCAGGCGGTGAGGACGCTCGACGCGAGCAGGGCGGCGAGCAGGCCGGTGAGGAGGGCGCGCACGTCTGCGCCTTTCTGCAGTGAGTCAGAGCAGCGCAACCGTAGGCTGGCGCACCGTGGTCCGCTACCGGGAGATCTGCGCCGCCCTCGCCCGCCGGGTCGCCGACGGCGAGCTCGCGCCCGGCGCCGAGCTGCCCGGCGTGCGGAAGCTGGCGCGCGAGTGGGACACGACGGCCACCACCGTGAGCCGGGCGCAGCGGGAGCTGGCCGGGCACGGCGTCCTGGAGCTGGCCGACCGCCGCCGCGCCCGCGTCGCACCCGGGGCGGACGTCGCCGCGCGCACGTTCCTGCACGGCGGCGGCGGGTTTGTCGTCGCCGGGAGCGACGACCCCGCCCTCGACCTGGTGCTGCACGCCGCCGGCCCGCGGGTCACGGCGGTGCCGGCCGACGGCAGCTCGGCCGGGCTGGTCGCCGTGCGTCGGGGCCGCGCCGACGGGGCCGCGATCCATCTGCTGCACCACAGCGGCACCTACAACGCTCCCTTCGCAGCCGCCCTGCTCCGCGGGCTCGACCCGCACCTCGTGCACCTGTGGCGCCGCGAGCAGGGGGTGCTCGTCCCGCCCGGCAACCCCGCCGGCGTGCGCAGCGCCGCCGACCTCGCCCGTCTGCGCCTGGCTGTCCGCCGACCCGGCACCGGCACCCGCGTCCTGCAGGACCGGCTGCTGCGGGCGGCCGGCCGCGACGCCGACGCCGTCCGCGGACCGGAGGTCGGCTCGCACCTCGAGGTCGCGCTGGCCGTCGCGACCGGGGCCGTCGACGCGGGGCTCGGCGTACGCAGCGCCGCCGCGGACCTGGACCTGGAGTTCGTCCACGTGACGTGGGAGTCCTACGACCTCGCCCTGCCGAGGCGGTCCCTAGCCGCTGCCGCAACGCTGGTCGCGGCGCTGCACGACCCGGCCGTCCGCACGGCCGTGGCGGCGCTGGGCGGCTACGACACGGACCGCGCCGGAGCGGTGGCAACAGCGGCACCCCAACCCGATCGACCAAGCCGGTTCGGCAGCGCGTTGGTCCCGTACCGAGACCGCCCCATCAGATTCGGCCCGGTTAGCTAGGCAACGCCGCCGCTATCGTGGCGACCGGACGGGGAGCTGGGCGTTCCCGAGCGCGGATTGTGGGTCGCGCTGGCGACCGCTCTGCAGGAGAGCGGGCTGCGCAATTCCAGCAGCGCCCGTCGCAGGGGTGGGGCAGCCCGGCGCAGGTGCGCGACCCGCGGTACGCGGCCACGCAGTTCTTCCAGCGGCTCCTGGCTGTGCCGAGCTGGACGGAGATGCCGCTGTGGCAGGCCGCGCAGACGGTGCAGCGCTCGGCGTTTCCGCTGGCCTACGCGAAGTGGGAGCAGGAGGCCGCCGACATCCTCGCCGCCGTCGGACCCGGGGCCGGTCCGGTCGTGGTGGCCGCCGCGGCAGCCTGTGCACCGGGGGAGGTCGTGCCCGGCGTGCCGGCGGGCACAGGCTGCACGGAGGATGACCCGACCACCACCGGGTGCGTCACCCCGACGACGCTGCGGGCGCTGACACTGGCGGCGTCCACCTTCGGTGGTCTGCGCGACGGCCCGCTGCTGCGTTCGGCGGGCTGCCAGGCCGGGCGGGCTGCCAACCCCACCAGCGACCATCCGCTGGGCAAGGGCTGCGACCTGTTCCCGGGTGACGCCGGGCGCTTCGCGAGCGGCTCTGCGCTCACCAGCGGATGGCGGGTCGCCGAGTGATTCCGGCAGAACGCCACCGCTCTCGGTGTCGACTACGTCATCTGGCAGGGCCGCATCTGGTCACCCGGCACGTCGGACCAGGGCGGGTGGGGGCGCCCCTACACCGGCGGCGGGGTGTACGACCCGAACGACGCCGTGGGCGGCCACTACGACCACATCCATGTCTCCTTCGTCCGCTGACGCACTCTCCGTACGGTCACGCGACTGCCGCGGCCTCCGCAGGCGCGCTGCCGCTCCGTCTCGAGCGAACTCGCCGTGCGGCGATCAGGACGGAAGCCACCCCCGCGGTGCCGACCAGCCACACGACCGCGGCCCACCGCTGCTCCGCGAGGAGATCCGGTACCCAGGTGAGCCCGACACTGCGGAAGTGCTCCTCCCCGACCACGTCCGGGCGGACGAGGAGCGACACGCCGACGGCCACCTGCACCCCGAGCAGTGCGATGATCTCCACAGGCCGCATCCGCTGGCCGGAACAGAGCGCCGCCACCACCACGCAACCCGTGGCGAGCAGCAGCAGGTCCAGCAGCAGACGCCCGACCGCGGAGACCAGCAGCAGATCCAGCCAGCCGGTGCCGTGCAGGGCGAGCTGCACGCTCGCGAGGACGACGGGTGCGGCACCCGGACGGCGCAGTGCCCGCAGCGGGGGACGCCGCAGCAGCCACAGCAGGCTGCCCCGCGGGCTCGGCCCGCCCGCCGTTCCCATCGCCGGCAGCGCCCGGCGGCCGAGCAGCACCGGCGCACCGGCGGCCAGCAGCGCCGGCGCGACGGCCAGGAGCAGGAGCTGGCTCGCGACCGCGACACTGAGCAGCCCGGCGCCGTAGCGCCCGATCCCCGAGGAGGTGGCGGCGAGCACGACCAGCAGACCGCCGCACCAGGCGAGAGTGCGGTGCACCGGCCACACGGCTCCGGCGGCGCGCGCCCTGCGCACCCCGACCAGGTACGTGGTGAGCAGGACGGCCGAGACCAGCGTGAGCACCAGGTCCGGCCGGACCGCCGTCACGAGCTGCCCGAGCCCGCCGGGTGCGGTCAGCTCGTAGCCCAGCGCCTCCACGGTCGGGTCGGGCTCGCCCTCCCCACCGGCGGCGGCGGGCGGAGGCGTGCGCCCCAACCCGACCGCGAGCCCGATCGTGACGGTCATGATCAGCAGCTCGATCCCGCCCCAGCGCAACAGGTCGGTGACACCGCCCCGTGCGGCCGCCGGGACGGTGCGTCGCCGGTGGACGAGGCCGAGCAGGCCGAGCACCGCGAGGGCCGCGGCCTTGCCCGCGACGACCGCGCCGTAGGGCGTGAACAGGTTCTGCGGGGTGAGCTCGACGCGGACCGCGATGTTGACCAGCCCGGAGACGGCCAGCAGGGCCCAGCACCACGCGGCGAGCGTGGAGAACCGCGGCAGCGCGGTGCGCAGGGCCCGCGGCGTCGAGGTGGCGATCAGCAGCACGGCCAGCAGGCCGCCCACCCACAGGGAAGCCGCGACGATGTGTAGCAGCAGGCTGTCCGTCGCGATGTCGTGCGACCCGCCGACGGCCGAGTGTCCCGAGGCGGCCACGGGCAGCAGCCCGCCGATCGCGGCGAGGAACGCGACGACGGTCCAGCCCCAGGTGAGCGTGGCCGCGGCACATGCGGCGACGGCGGCGGCGATCAGCCCGGCGACGAGCCACGCCGAAGCAGTGGGCAGGATCGGCACCGCCGCGACGAGCGGGGCGAGGCCCAGCACGTCAGTCAGGGGGCGGCCGAGCGCCTCGGCCACGGTGAGCGGCACCATCAGCAGGGCGGCCACCGCCCAGACGGCCGCGGACACCGTGGCCACCCGCACCGCCCGGTAGCCGGCGACGTCGAGATACCCGCTGCGCTGCGGCGGTGCGAGGACGGCGGCGAGCAGCAGCGCCCCGACCGTGGCCGTTGCCGCCACCTCGGCCAGCACCCGGACCGTCGGCAGGGCGACCCGGACGAGTGTCCCCGCATCCGGCAGCCCCAGCGCCACCACGCCACCGGACATGCCGAGGGCGGCAGCCACGACTGCCCCGGCGATCGACCCGACCACGACGATCAGCACGAGACCGCGCTGTCGTGTCCCGCCCCCGGTGATCGGCGTCGACACCGCGGGGCGGGGCGCGGTGGATCCGGCCGGTGCGGGGCGAGTCGTGGTCACTGCCCCCGCCCCAGGCGCAGGGCGGCTCCCACCCCGCCTCCGACGAGGACGAGCGCGGCCACGAGCCAGGGCCATGCGGGCGTTCCACCGTCCGTCGCGCCGCCCTGCGCCGCCCCGGCGCTCGCGGGCGGCGGCGCGGCAGCCGCGGTGGGAGCGGTGGAAGGCTCGGGGACACCCGTCGCAGCGGGCGGGAGGTCGAGGGTGAACGCGAGGGTGCCGGTGACGGGGTGACCGTCCTGGGACAGCACGCGGTAGCCGATCTCGTAGCGTCCCGACGCGGTGAGCGGTGCCACCGTGACGGCGACGGCGGCGCCGTCGCTGCGCAGGTTTCCGGCGGCGTCGGTGCCGTCCGGCCCCGTGATCGTGACACTGCTGAACTCCGCCTCCATGGGGTCGGTGAAGGTCAGGGTGATGGCCTCGGGGGCAGCGGTGAGCGTGGCGCCCTCGGCGGGGTCGCTGCCGACCAGGCTGGTGTGGGCGAGGGCCGGCGTGGCGAGCGCCAGCAGGGTCGCGAGCGACAGGAGGGTCGCCGCGAGGACGCGCACGGGGGTGCGCAGCATGGGTGCTCCTCGGATCAGGACGGGGGTGTGGCGCGGTCTCCGGTCGGCGTGACGACGAACCATCGGCCGTCCTCGCCGTGCCGGCCGGCGCCGGTCAGGCCGCCCTGGTCCGCGGGGTCGCGGTACAGGGGCCATCCCGCCAGTGTGACCTGCGCGGTGCCGTCGGGGCGGGTGAGCGTGCCCACCAGGGCCGGATCGACGCCGAGCGGCTCGGGCAGGCGGCCGCCCTCGACGGTCATCGGCTGCCACGCCTCCGCGCAGGCGTCGGTGCAGCGCGAGGTCGGCGGCTGGGCGCCGTCGTCCTCGGAACGGTAGAGCAACCGGCCGTCCCCGTCGGTCACGATGACACCCAGCGGCCCGCTCTGCACGGCGTACAGCACCGGCGCCGCCATGGCGGCGTGCCCGCTCATCGGCTCCTCTGCGGCGGGAGGGTCTGCCGGTGGCACGGGGGCGGGCCCCGCGCAGGCGGAGAGCGCGACCACCAGCGCCGCGACCGCGACCAGGGGCGCAGCGGCCGAACGGTGACGAGCGTGCATCACGGCTCCTCGGAAAGGGGAGGGGGGCTGAGGGCATCCCACTCGGGGGACGGGCCCCGCAGGCCCTGGACGATCGCGGCGACCCCGGCCGCGCCGAGCAGGAGCGGGCCGAGGGCGGCGACGGCCGGGTGGAGCAACCCGGTCGCGGCGAGCGCGACCGCGGGGACTGTCACGCCGGCGGCCCACCTCCGACCGGCGCGGACGACGACCGGCAGGCGACGGGCCAGCCGCAGCGCCTCGACGGCGTCACCGGGGTCGCCGCTGCCGATGACGAGGTCGGCGGCGCGCACCGCACCGGTGAGGCCGGTGATGCCGAGGTCGGCGGCCGCCAGGACCGGGCCGTCGGCAGCGTCCACGCCGAGGACGGCGACGACGGTCCCGGCGGCCCGCAGGCGGTCGACGGCGGCGAGCCGCTCCGCAGGAGGGAGGCCGGCGACGACGGCTTCGACGCCGAGACGGTCCGCCTGCCGCCGCGCCCTGCGGTGAGGGTCACCGCTCAGCAGCACCGGGTCCAGGCCCAGACCGCGCAGCCGGGCGACGGCCACCGGGCCCGGGCACGGTGTCGTCCCGGCAGGTCTCGGCCGGTTCGTGGCGAGCGTGGCCGGACCGGTGAGCAGGATGGCGGTGACCTGGGACGCGGCGATCAGTGCGTCCGCCGCGCGGAGGGTGGTCCCGCGGCGCCGCAGCGCCTCGGTGACGGCGAGCACCGCAGCCGGGTGCGCGAGGGTCGCCGCGACGGGGCAGCCGGCCACGAGCACTGCGAGGGCGATCTCGATGGTGCCGGTCCGTCCCGCCCCGCCACCGGACCAGTACGCGGCGACGCCGACGGCGAGGAGGAGGACAGTGGGGACGACCCACGACGGGGTCACGACGACGTCGGGAGGGCCGGCGCGGCGAGCGGCACTGCGCACGACCAGCGCGATCGTCGTCACCACGGCAACGATCTCCGCGTAGAACTGGCCGGAGCCGGTACCCCCGAGAACGGTGAGCGGGACGGCGTGTTCGTATCCCGGGGTGCCGGCCGAGGTGGTGAGCAGGCCGTGCAGGGACGCCGCGAAGGCGGTGAGCACGGTCGACGAGACGAGCAGGTCCACCGAGGCGATCCCGCGCCGGACGTCGGTGAGCGCAGACCGGTGCACGGGCAGCGCGCCCCACACGAGGATCGGTATCGTGAGCACGAGACCGACCCACTGCCACCAGGGGAACTGCCAGGCCGGCACCGCTGTCATCACCACGACCGGCGCGGCCAGGACCGCGCAGCCCAGAGTGCGGGAGCGCAGTCGGTCGGGGACGGAACCACCGGACCGGGTGGGGCCGGTGGTGCGGGCGTCGACCGCCGGAGCCGCGCCGGCACCGGTTCGCGTCGCGGCGGGAGCGTCGTCCGGCCGGCCCGCCCGTGGCAGTGCCGTGGTGCTCACCCGGCGTGTCCGCCGCCGCCACCGTGCGGGGGGACGAGCAGGGGGGAGCCGTCGGGCCTCGTTCCCGACCCGTCCTGGCCCGGTCCGCCCAGGACGGCCGGTCTCGGCAGCTCGGGCACGGGGATCGGCGGCTCGGTGATTCGACCTGCCGTCCATCCCGCTGCCGCCACCAGCGCCAGCGCGACCAGGAACGCCGCCACCCGCGCCAGGACCGGCGACTGCACATCCTCCATGAGCGAACCGTAGGAAGCGGGCCCTGCGAGGGGTTGCTTTTCTGAGAGCACGCACCGCCTGCTGAGTACGTGGCGGCGCCCAACGGAGCCGAACTAGTCCCTTCAGCTTAGCGGAATCGGCCGACTGAGCGGCTCGATTCTCAGGTCGTCCTGCCGACCGCCTGTCCACTCGACGAGCGTCGGGGCCGAGCGTCGTGGACAGCTGTCCGTGGTGCACGGGTCAACCCTCGTCCATTCCGGCGGGCGGCGACGCTGGTACTGCCGGGGCGTCGTCGGCCGGTCCGGTGGTCGCGGACGGCGGACGGCGGCGCACGAGGCCGGCCAGGCGTCGGGCCCACCGGCGCCCGTAGAACGGGAGGAAGATCAGCAGCACGATCAGGGCCGGCCCGCCGGCGAACACGGCGAGTGCCTGCCAGCCCGTCACGGGCCCTCACCCCGCTCCCACGGAGACGGGGTGGCACCAGGCGCGGCCCGACGGACGGCGCTGTCGTCGCGGCGGGCGACGACGGTGCGGTCGATCAGGGCGACCAGTAGCAGTGCGGCGACCGCGAGGAGCCACTCGGCGCGGACGAACGCGACGACGTCGAACGCGGTCACGTCGTGCCGCCCAGGGGCGCGAAGCGCAGGACGGCCAGCACCCCGACAGCGAGCAGCCACGCCGTGGGGATCGCGCCGTGGTAGGTGCGCGCGAACCGCAGGAGCGCCGGCGGCCGGTCCCGCCACGCCGGCACGGCAAGCAGCGTGCGCAGCGTGACGTACCAGAAGATCGGGATGGTGGCCGTCCAGACGGCCATGCACCAGGGGCAGAGCGCCCCGATGCTGTAGAGGCTCTGCCCGATCAACCAGTGCACGAACACCACACCGGCGGTCGCCCCGACCTGCAGACCGGTCCAGGCCCAGCGCGGGAGCCCGGAATCGGACACCGCGAGCAACCCGAGGGTCAGGACGACCGGGAACGCGGCGACACCGATGACCGGGTTCGGGAAGCCGAACACCTCCGACTGCGCGGAGGTCATCACCGACGTGCACGAGAGAACGGCGTTGATGCTGCACGCGGGAACGAACTCCGGGTTCTCCAGCAGCGCGATGCGGTCGAGCAGCAGGGCCAACGCCGCTACCGCTCCGACCAGGCCGCCGCCGACGAGCACCCGGGCCGTGGTCCGGCGCAGATCGGCGGTGTCGGCAGCAGGGACGTGCGAGCGTGGCCGGACGTCGAGGGGCGACACGGCGGTCACCGCGCGAGGGCGAGGTCGAGCTCACGGCGCAGATCGTCGATCGACTCGGGCTGCAGCCGGGCGCCGTCGAGGAAGAACGTCGGAGTGCCCTGGACGCCCGCAGTCAGCCCGTCAGCGCGGTCGCGCAGCACGCGGTCGCGGACGGCGGGGTCGGCAACGGCCGCGTCGTAGGCCGCGAGGTCGAGGCCGAGGTCCTCGGCGAAGCCGCGGAAGACATCGGCCTTCGACTCCCGCTGCTCACCCCACTCGGCCTGGGTCTCGTACATCCGCTGGTACATCTGCTCGAAACGACCCTGCTGGGCGGCGGCCTCGACGGCCACCGCGGCGTTCTCCGCGTTGGCGTGGCTGGGGATCGGGAAGTAGCGCACGACGAAGGACACCCGGTCCCCGTACTCGGCGCGGAGCTGCTCGACGGCGGGAAACGCGGCACGGCAGGCCTCGCACTCGAAGTCGAGGAACTCGACGAAGGTCACCGCATCCTCCGGGGCGGTGGACAGTCGGTGGCTGTCCTCGCGGACGAGGACGTCGGCGGGCACAACTGCGGCGCCGGCGGCCGACGACTCGGTGAACGACGGCACGTCGGTCGTGGTGGTGCGGGACAGAAGGAAGACCGCGACGAGCGTGGTCACGACGACGGCGACCACGGTCAGGGTCGCCTTGAGGTTCTTGGTCATGGTCCGTCCTCGGACGATGCGCGAAGGGGTGGGAGGTCGGTCGGCGCGGCGGACTAGTGACGGCGGCGCGGCGGGGCCGCCGGGACGTGCGCTCGTCGCAGGCGACGAGTGCCGGGCACGTCGGCGACGGGCGCCGGCGGGTGGCCGGGGCCCTCAGTCGATCAGACTCGGATGATCTCGAGAGCGAGCAGCCGCCTGCGCCCGGCAAGGCACGGCTGGGGCGACCCGGTCCATCGGGACCAGGACGCCGCCGCCGCCATGAGGAGGGCGAGCAGCGCGAGCGCGACGTCGCTGTCAGGGAGGGACGGGCGACCCGCGGTGGCACCTGCGTCGCGGCACGTCCCGGCGAACGGGGCGGTGCCCGCAGGTTCGCAGTCGCTGCGGGGGCCGTGCTCGCCGCCGCGGCTCTCGCCCGGCGCGGCGTCCTGCACCACGGCGGGGCCGAGCGCGGCAGTGGATGCCGACACGACTGCGTGACAGGCCAGCAACTGCGCCAGTACCGCGACCAGCAGCACGACTCGCATCGCCCAGCGACCCGGAGGGCGCCCGGTGGTGGTCGATCGCGTGCTGGTCATGGCCCGGTGAGACTACCAAGGCGGTGACACACCTCTACGGCGCGTAGAGCAATGAGGGGCACCAGGGGCCTCAGCGGTCGTCGAAGCTGATGTGCACGTGGTCCATGTGGTTGGCCGTGGCGCCGCCACGGTCCTCCATCGCCTCCCAGCCGGAACCGGTGTTGATCCGCTGACGGTAGATGACGTAGGAGATGCCGAGCTCGTCCATGTTGGCCGCGGCGTACTCGGCGAGCTGCTCCCCCGGGTCGCGGTCCACCATCAGGTCCAGCGCCAGGCCAGCAGGGTGGTCGGAAGCTCCGGCGCGACCGGCCACCCCGTGGACGGTCTCCACGCCGAACCGGCACCGCAGGTCCACCCCGACCTCCCGGACCCAGCTCTGCACCGTCTCGAACCCGTCGTCGCCGGCGGCGCAGCCCCGAGCCCGCTCCTCCTCGGCCTCTCGGGCCAGGCGGGCCGCCTCCTCTGCCGCGGCGGCCTCGGCCTCCGCCCGCTGGGTCTCCACGAGGGTCACGGCCTTGACCAGCGCGGCGGCGTCGAACACGGCGGTGTCGAACTCGGCTGCGTCGACTGGAGCATCGCTCACGTCGAGGTCGTCGGACAGGACCGGGAGCGGGCTGACCGGCTCGACGGCGGCTGTCATGAGCGCTGTGGCCCCATCATCGATCACGTCCGGGTCCGGCGCCTGGAACGCCGCGGCGGCGATGTCGGCCTGCGCGACGGACGTGTGGTCGCCGATCACGAGGGCCCCACCGGTGAGCGTGGCGGCGGCCACGACCGCCGAGGTCGCCAGCCGACCGGACGGCGCCGGTACCGCCGAGCGGTGGCGGGCGGCCCGGATGGCGTCGTGGGCGCGAGCCGGGGTGCGCGCGGGAGCGGTGCGCCGGGGAGCGCTGTGGCGTGCCACGGGGAAGGCCTTTCGGTTCGGACGGCCGGTCGGTTTCGGGCGGGGAGCAGGCGGAGCGGGGAGCGTCCGTTTCCGATCCGTTACCGGGCCGTGCTGTTCGCGAATGTAGGAACCCGCGGGCCGGGCCGTCGCCCCGGACGGCCCGTGGCGCGACGACCGGCCCGCTCCGTGCTGCGAGCGGCGACTACGCTGACGACGTGGCACGCGACGATCGGCCCCGACGCTCGACCCCCGCGAGTCGTTCCCGTGTTGCTCCGGCGGTGGTGGTCGCGCTCGTGGGTCTCGTGGTGGCGGGCGCGGATCAGGCGCTCAAGGCAGCCGCCCTGCGATGGTGGGTCGAGCCGGTGCCGGTGCTGCCGGGCGTGTCGCTGTCCTTGTCGTTCAACACCGGTGCGGCGTTCAGCGTCGGAACGTCGCTCACGCCGCTGTTCACCGTGCTCGCCTGCACGGCGGTGGCCGGGGTGGCGTGGGTCGCGGGCCGCGCGGCGTCGCGGTCGTGGGCCGTGGTGTTCGGCCTGCTCGGCGGAGGCGCGGCCGGGAACCTGGTCGATCGTCTCGTCCGGCCTCCGGGATTCGCGCGAGGAGCGGTGGTGGACTACGTGGACGTGTCCTGGTTCGCGGCGTTCAACCTGGCGGATGCCGCGCTGACCGCGGGAGTCGTGCTTGCCTTCGTCGTGTCCGCCCGCGGCGGGCCGGCCCTCGCCCCGCGACCGGTTCGCCGTACGGCCGGCTAGTACTCGATACCGCGGTCGCGGAGCCAATCGGTCGGGTCGAGCTTCTCACCGGAGGTGTCCACGATCTCCAAGTGCAGGTGCGGCCCGGTCGAGAAGCCGCGGTTGCCCACCTCGTCGATCCGCTCGCCCGCCGACACCTCCTGACCGACCTCCACGAACGTGCGGTTGATGTGCCCGTAGACACTGCGGCTGCCGTCGGCGTGCTCCACCACGACCCAGAGCCCGAACCCGCTCGCCGGGCCCGACTCGACGACGACACCGCCGGCGACGGCGAAGATCGGGGTGCCGATCCGGTTGGCGACGTCGAGGCCTTCGTGCTGGCGGCCCCACCGCGGACCGGCCTGCGATGTCACGCGCCCGACGACGGGCTGGACGAACGCCCGGTCCCCGAACAGCGCCGCCTGCGGTGCACCGTCGGCCAGCGCGGCGTCGAGCAGGGACTGCCGGCGGGCCAGCTCCTCACCGATCTCCACGGCCTTGACGAGGTTGCCGACATCGATGGCCGACCGCGCGTCCGGTCCGGCGGCGAGCGGCAGCGGCTGGTCGCCACCGACCCCGGCCGGGATCTCCAGGCCGATGGTGGCCACCGGGGCGAGGGCCGCGGCCAGTGCAGGAGCGGGCAGCTCCGGCCCGATCCTGGTCACGACGGATTCACCGGCCGCGATCACCGCGCCCGCGGTGAACGCGACGAGCACACCCTTCCCGGCCGGCGGCACCGGAGCGGCGTTTCCACCGGTGACCCGGAACGGCACCGTCGGCGGCTCGGCCGTCCTGCGTGACGGTCGTGGCGCGGCGTGTCGACCCACGCGATCCTCCTGCTGGCCGTGGCGGGCGAAGACGCCCACGCGGCCCGGTTCGGGTGCTGACGGCCGGCCGGAGCGGGGAGCGTGACCGGACCGAGATGCGCCACGGAAGGTAGCAGCGGCCTGCGAGTATCGACCGCACCCCACCCCTGACGGTGGCCGCCGGTCGCACCGGACTGATATACATGCAGACGTTTGCATGAGTTGATGGGAGAGTGTCATGGGCGAGGGGCACGGGCACGGCCACTCCGGGCAGCAGGACCGGCGGCGACTGGGCACTGCGCTGGCCATCACGGTGGTCACGGCGGTACTGGGGGCCGTCGGGTCGGCCCTGACCGGGTCACTGGCGCTGCTCGCCGATCTCGGGCACCTGCTCACCGACGCCGGCGCGCTGGCCGCGGCTCTCGTCGCCTCGCTCGTCGCGGCCCGGCCGCGGACGACGCGGCGCACCTACGGGCTGGGTCGCGTCGAGGTGCTGGTGGCAGGGCTCAACGCGATCGCGCTGCTCGCGGTGGTGGCGTGGGTGGCCGTCGAGGGCGTGCGCCGGCTGTTCGAGCCCGCGGAGGTGCCGGGCCTGCCGCTGCTCGTGATCGGCGCGCTCGGGCTGCTCGGCAACCTGCTGGCCCTGTGGGTGCTCTCCGGCGGGGACGGGCAGAACATGAACGTGCGGGGAGCCGCTCTGCACGTGCTGGGCGACGCGCTCGGCTCGGTCGGGGTCCTGGCGGCGGCGGTGGTCCTGCTCACCACGGGCTGGCCCTACGCCGACACCGTCGCGTCGCTGTTCATCGTCGCGCTCATCGTTCCGCGAGCGGTCGGACTGCTGCGCGAGGTGTGGCACGTGCTGCTGGAGGGCGCGCCGCGAGACATCGACGTCCCGGCGGTCGAGGACGCCCTGCGGGCGGTGCCCGGCGTCACCGCCGTGCACGACCTCCACGTCTGGACGATCAACGACCGCTCTCCCGCTGCCTCGGCCCACCTGGTCGTCGACGGGGTCCCGGCTGCGGGGTGCGGGGACGACTCGGTGCTCGACGCGGCGTCCGCGGTGCTGCGCGACCGGTTCGGCGTCACGCACAGCACGCTGCAGATCGAGCACGACGCCCACGGCGACCATGAGGACCCGTGCCCGTAGACCCGCTACCCCGCAGTGGGCGGGTCGCTGTGCACCTGCACTTCGTCGCCGACCTGCAGGTACCGGAAGAACGCCTCGGCGTTGTCGCCCGTCATGCGGATGCATCCGGCCGAGTTGGTCTGCAGGCTACCCTCGTGGAACGCGATGCCGCCGGGGGCGAAGAACACCGACCAGGGCATCGGCGTCCCGTACTCGCGGCTGACCCAGTGCTCGGCCTTCCACTCCACCTGGTAGCGGCCGGGCGGGGTAGGATCGATCTCGTCGCCGATGCTGATCGGGACCGGCCCGCGCAGGATCCGGCCGTCCTCGAACAGCCAGGCCTGCAGCCCGACGAGGTCGGCGCAGGCCTTGGCCGTCGCCGTGCACGGCGTACCGGGCACGAGCGGGGCCGCCGGCGGCGCCGCGAGGGCCACCGAGCCGGCGGAGAGCAGCACCGCCGCCACGGAGGCGACCAGTCCGAACCGTCGTGCGCGGCCCCTACCCAGCAAGCCCATCGTTCTCCTCACTCCGAGTGTCGCTGTAACAACGCTGCGCGAGCGTCGGGGTGACGGCCGATCGTTCGGCGATCCGGTCGTTAGGGTCGGGGCATGGCCCTCGCCGTCCGGGACTGGTTCCTGCCCCTGCCGGCCACCACACCGCCCGTCGAGGATCCGCGGCAACGCCGGTTGATCGTCCTCGAGGTGGTCGTCGTGCTGACGGTGACCACCGGCCTGTCCGCGTTGCGCAGTGGCCTGAGCCTGGTCGACGCCCTGCTGGCGCCGACACCCCTGGCCGAGCAGCAGGTGGCGCTCAACGCCTCCGCCGCCCGCGACGATCTCGTCGATCTGGCGCTGCAACTCGTCCGGGTGCTCCAGCTCGTCGGCTGGGGCGCGCTGGGCGCCTACCTGCTGCTGCGTGCAGGGTTCGCCCTGCGCTCGGTCGGCCTCGACGCGCGCCGGCCGGGCCGCGACGCCGGAGGGGCGGCCCTGCTGGCCGCCGCGATCGGGGTCCCCGGCCTAGGCCTCTACCTGTTCGCTCGTGCCGTCGGGGTCAGCGCGAACATTGCTCCCACCACGCTGGACGGCCCGTGGTGGGAGCTACCGATCCTGGTCGCATCGGCCGCGGCGAACGCGTGGGCCGAGGAAGTGGTGGAGGTCGCCTACCTGCTCACCCGGCTGCGCCAGCTCGGCTGGTCGGAGAACCGGGCCGCGGTGGCGTCCGCGTTGCTGCGCGGTTGCTACCACCTCTACCAGGGCACGAGCGGGTTCGTCGGCAACGTCGTGATGGGCCTCGTGTTCGCGCGGGTGTGGCAGCGCACCCACCGGCTGTGGGTGCTCGTGGGAGCGCACACTCTGATCAACGTGGTGGCGTTCGTCGGCTACGTACTGCTCGTCGGCCGGGTGCCCTGGTTGTAGCCGAGCCGCCCACCCGGCGCGCACCACCGTCCGTCGGGCGATGGAATGCAGGCGACCCACGTCCGTGGTGCCGGCCGCTCACCGGCCGAGGATTCGCATCTCGCCCGAGGACTGCACCACAACGACGCAGCCGCTACTCCTTGTGGCCTACTCGGTGAGGGCCGTTGAGAATACTGGGCGACATCGCGTCGAGAGGTGGCGATCAGTGGGGTCCAGTAGGAAGTTCACTGATCCGCTCCCCTGATCCGAGAGGACTGCCATGCGTCATCTGCCCTTGGCTCTCGGTGCCCCGCTGCTGATGGCAGCGATCACCTTCGGGCACGCCCTCCTCGCGTCCGCGCGGGACACCGGCACCGTCCTCGTGCCCGGTGTCGGCCCGGCGGGTGCCTCCGGAGTGCGCGCCTCCCGCACCGGGCGCCGGTCGGCATGACGTCGAGCATGACGGCACGCACCGTCGCGGCCACTGCATGCGCGATCGCGCTGGCCGCGGCAGTGGGCTGCGCAGGCCCCGCGGCGCCGTCGCCGGCCACCCCGGCCGCCGCTGCGCAGCCGGGACCCGCGACCAGCGAGGCCGCACCCACACCGGATGTGGCCTCCCCGGCGGCCCGGCCGGACCCGGTCGTCCCCGACGCCGGGCCGGACGACCCGGCCCGCGTCCGGGTCGGGTCGATCGAGGTCGACGCCCCGGTCGTCCCGGTCGGCGTCGACGACGCCGGGCAGATGGAGGTCCCGGAGGACGTCCGCACCATCGGCTGGTACCGCTTCGGCGCCGCACCCGGTGAGGACGGCTCGGCCGTGCTCTCCGGGCACGTGGACGACCGGGTGCAGGGACCGGGCGCGTTCTACGACCTCGTGGACACCGCGGCCGGCGACACCGTCGAGGTGGACACCGGGGCCGGCTCCACGCTCACCTACCGGGTGGACAGCGTGCGGAACTTCGGCAAGGCGGACCTGCCGCTGGACGAGGTCTTCCAACGGTCCGGACCGCCTCGTCTGGTCCTCATCACGTGCGGGGGCCCGTTCGACCGGACGACGGGCAGCTACCAGGAGAACATCGTGGTCACCGCCGTCCCGGTCTGACCCGGCCGCGTCGCTCGTGCACGGGCCGGACGCTGTGCGTCCGTCGCGGACGGGCACGGCACCTCCTACACCGTGCCCGCCTGCCGGATGCGCCAGTGTGCCAGCCCCGTGCGCCGTGCCCCGCCTCCCGAACTACCGTGAACACCTCGGAGCGCGGGGAGGGTGATGGGCGTCGGCTGGGCCGCGGCGGTGCTGCGCCCGATCATCGACGTGGGTGGCGTGCTCACGGTCGGTGCACTGGTGGCCGCGCTGTTCCTGCTGCCGTCCGATCGTGACGGCGCCCTCTCCGGCGCGACGTTCCGCGCGCTGCGCACGGCCGGGTGCGCGGCCGCGGTGTGGGCGGTCGCCCTCGCCGCCTCCACCGTCGTGGGAGCGGTGCTGTGGTCGGCGGCGGTCGCCACCGGGTGCGCCGTGCTGGTGGCGGTCGGCTCCGCCGTGGCGCGCCGGTGGCTGCAGGCCGCGGCGTTGCTCGGGCCGGCGGGGGTGGCACTGCTGCTGCCGCTCGCCGGTGAGTCGGCCACGGCGGGGCCGCAGGGGGACCTCGTCGGCGGTGCGCTCGTCGGGGTGCTGGCGGCGACCGCGGCCTGGGCGGGGGCGCTGCTCGGGGCGCTGCTCGGGGCGCTGCGGCGCGAGCACGGGGGACTCGTTCTGCGACGGTTCGGCCGGATCGTGGCAGCCTGCTGGCCGGTGCTGGCGGCCGGCGGTGCGGTGCTCGCCGCGACCCGCGGCGGCGGCGTCGGGCCGGAACTCATCGCCGGGGCGGCCGCTCTGGCGGCGCTGGGCGGGCTCGCGCTCGCCGTCCGGCGGAGGGTGGCGAGGACGGCCGCCGCGCCGGCGGGCCCGGCGCTGGTTCGGCTGCTGGGCGCGCAGGTGGCTCTGCTCCTGGTGCTGATCGTGGTGGTGGGTCGGGTGAGTGGGCTCCCGGCGCCTACGGCGGGGGGTCCGCTGGAGGCGGTGACGGGCTATCCCCTGCCCGATCCGCCGACCTGGGACCACCTGCTCTCGACCTGGCGCCCCGACCTCCTGCTCGGGCCGGTCGCTGTCCTCGCGGCGATCGCCTACCTCGCCGGGGTGCGTCGCCTGCACCGCGCCGGGCGGACGTGGCCGCCCGGACGCACCGCCGCCTGGCTGGCGGGCTGCGCGCTGGTGCTGCTCGCCACCTCGTCGGGCCTGGGTGCTTACGCCCCCGCGGTGTTCAGCGTCCACATGGTCCTGCACATGGTGCTCAACATGGTGGCGCCGCTCGCCCTGGTCCTCGGCGCTCCGGTGACCCTGGCTCTGCGCGCCCTTCCGGTCGCCGAGGTGGACGGCCCGGCGGGCCCGCACGAGTGGCTGCTCGCGCTGATCGGATCACCGCTCGCCCGCGTGCTCGCGCACCCGCTGCCGGCCGCCGCGCTGTTCGCCGGGTCCTACTACCTGCTCTACCTGACCGGCCTGTTCGACACGGTCATCGCCGAGCACTGGTCGCGCACCTTGCTCAACGTCGCGATCCTGGTGATCGGTTACCAGTTCTGCTGGCTCGTCGTCGGCCCGGACGCGGCGCCGCGCAGACTCCCCCACATCGCGCGGCTGGGGCTCGGCTTCACGGTGATGCCGTTCCACGTCCTGTTCGCGATCGTCCTGATCAGCCTGCCGACGCCCGTCGCCGCCGGCTTCTACGCCGGGCTCGACCTGCCGTGGTCGCCCGATCTGCTGGCCGATCAGCGTCTCGCCGGCCTGCTGTCGCTCGTCCTCGGGGAGGGTGTGCTGGTGGCCACCTTGGCGGTGCTGCTGGTGCAGTGGCACCGCCACGACCAGTTCGCGGCCTTCCGCAGCGACCCCCTCGACGAGGACGCCGCCGCCTACCGCGACCTGCTCGCCACCCTGGAACGCCGCCGACGGCCCGATGACGGTTCGTGACAGCGACGGCTCGTGATCGGGCGCTACTTCTCGGTCGGCGGCGTCTCGGGCTCGAGCCACCACGGTCGCATGGTCGGCCCGGTGCCGTGCTCGCGGTCGAGCCGCCGATCAGTGCGCCGGGCCTCACGTTCGTCGGAGGTATACCACTGCACCACGAACGCACCGATCAGCGCGGCCGAGGACACGTCTCCGAACCCCCACAGCACCCCGCCGCCCACCGCCTGGTCATCGAGCAGTGTCGGGCCCCAGTCCCGCGCGACAGCGAGGTAGAAGTCCTCTGCGATCACCGACTTCATCAACATGATAGGGATGCCGAGCAGGATGTGCATGGGCGCCAGCCCGAGCACCAGCATGAAGCGCAGGAAGAACGGCGGCCGGTGCGGCACGGGATCCACGCCGAGCAGCGACCAGAAGAACAGGAACCCGACCAGCACGAAGTGCACGTGCGACAGGTCGTGCAACCACACGTTGCGCAGTGACAGCTCGTAGAGCGGCGAGTAGTAGAAGGCGAACTGGGTGATCGCGAAGAACGCGAAGGCCACCGCGGGGTGCCCGATGAGGCGCAGCGGTCGGCTGTGCACGACGGCGAGCACGGCCCGGCGCCACGCGAGCGGGAACGTCCGCATCGCCAAGGTGATCGGGGCGCCCATCGCCAGGCCGACGGGCGCGATCATCTGGAGCAGCATGTGCTGGATGGCAGGCACGACGAACAGGGTGCGGTCGTACACACCGAGCGCGGAGGACGTGGCGACGAACACCAGCACGAGCCCGCCGAACCAGTACAGGACGCGCCGCACGGGCCAGCGGTCCCCGCGTCGGCGCAGGATCTGCACGCCCCACAGGTACAGCACAGCGGCTGCCACGACCGGCAGCACCATGAACGGATCGAAGGTCCACGCGGTCAGCATCCGCGTCAGCGTGAGGGGTGGCTGGTCGGCCGACGGCATCCAGGCCAGCACGGTCTCGGTGGTTGTCATCGGCCCTCGCGTTCCGGGGCGAAGCGGCGCAGGCGCAGGCTGTTGGACACCACGAACAGCGATGACAGCGCCATCGCGGCGCCGGCGAGGACCGGGTTGAGCAGGCCCGATGCGGCCAGCGGGATCGCCGCCACGTTGTAGCCGAACGCCCAGAACAGGTTGCCACGCACGGTGCGCAGCGTGGCGCGGGCCAGTCGGATCGCGTCGGGCACCACCCGCAGGTCGTCACGGACGAGCACGAGGTCGGCGGTGTCGATGGCGAGGTCGGTGCCGGTGCCGACGGCCATGCCGAGGTCGGCGGCCGCGAGGGCGGCGGCGTCGTTAATTCCGTCCCCGACCATCGCCACGGTGGCGCCGCCCGCCTGCAGCCGGCGGACCTGCTCCGCCTTGTCGGCGGGCAGCACCTCGGCCACCACCGCGCCCACGCCGATCTCCCGCCCCACGACCGCCGCTGTGGCCGCGTTGTCGCCGGTGAGCAGCACGGTCGCCAGTCCGAGCCGGTGCAGCTGGGCGACGGCCGCGGCCGCGGAGGGGCGCACCTCGTCGGCGAGGCCGAGCAGCCCGATCACCTCGCCGCCCCGTGCGACGAGCACGGTCGTGCGGCCGTCGCTCTCCCAGGCCAGACGCTGCGCCTCCAGCGCCACGGGTACGTCCGGGTCCGCGAACAGCAGGGCCCGACCGACCCGGATCCGCTCGCCGTCCACCAGGCCGGTGACGCCGAGCCCCGGCTCGTCGACGAACCCCGTCGGCCGGGGCAGCGGCCCGAGCTCGGCGCGGGCGGCGGCGCTCACGGCGGCGCCCACGGGATGCTCGGAGTGCTGCTCCAGCGCGCCCGCGACGCGGAGGACCTCGGCGCGCCCGACGCCGTCGACGCACGCCACGTCGACCAGCGCCATGCGGCCCCACGTGACGGTGCCGGTCTTGTCCAGCACGACGGTGTCGACGGCGCGTGTCGACTCCAGAGCCGTGTAGCCCTTGACGAAGACGCCCGACCGCGCGCCCCGGCCCGAGGCCACCATCAGGGCAGTCGGCGTGGCCAGCCCGAGCGCGCACGGGCAGGCGATGACGAGCACGGCGAGCGCGGCGCCGAAGGACCGCTCCGCGGGTGCCCCGGTCCAGGCCCAGCCGGCCAGGGTGAGGAGTGCGAGCCCGACCACCGCGGGGACGAACCAGGCGCAGATGCGGTCGGCGAGCCGCTGTACCTGCGCCTCACCGGTCTGTGCCCGCTCGACGAGCCGGATCATGGCGCCGAGCTGGGTGTCCTCCCCGAGGGCGGTGGCCTCCACCACCAGCGACCCGTGCTGCAGCAGCGTGCCGCCCACGACGTCGGTACCGGACTCGGCGGCCCGGGGCACCGACTCGCCGGTCATCAACGACGTGTCGACCGACCCGTGGCCGCTGACCACTCGGCCGTCGGTGGCGATCGTGGACCCGGGACGGACCAGGAAGTGCTGCCCGACCCGCAGCGACGCGGCCGGCACCGCCCGCAGCGACCCGTCGACGTCGAGGACGTCGACGTCGGTGGTGCGCAGCGCGGCCAGGTCGCGCAGCGCGGTGCCTGCGGCCCGCTTGGCCTTGGCCTCGACGTACCGACCGGCGAGCACGAACACCGTCAGCCCGGCGGCCACCTCCAGGTAGATCGCACCCTCCGGGCGCCACAGCAGCGCGAGACCGGACAGGCCTGCGGGCGGCTCGGGGGCGGCGAACATCGCGTAGGCCGACCAGCCGGTGGCCGCGAGCACCCCGAGGGAGACCAGCGTGTCCATCGTCGCCGTCGCGTGGCGCAGCCCCACGGCGGCCGCCCGGTGGAACGGCCACGCCGCCCACCCGACCACCGGCGCCGCCAGGGCGAGCAGCAGCCACTGCCAGCCCGGGAACCGCCACTCCGGCAGCACCGTGTACGTGATCGACAAGTCGGCTAGCGGGACGAACAGCACCACGGCGACGACGAGCCGACGCCACAGGGCGCGCGCTCGCGCAGCCTCGGCCCGGTCCGCGCCGCGGGACACCTCGGGCGTCCGCACCCTGGCCCCGAAGCCGCTCCGCTCGACGGTCGCGATCAGGGCTGAATCGCTCACGCCGTCGCCCGACACGACGACCGCCCGGCCCGTGGCGAAGCTGACGTCGGCGCGGACGTCCGGCATGCGGTTGAGCGTGCGCTCGACCCGGGAGGCGCAGGCGGCGCACGTCATGCCCGACACGTCCAACTCCACGCGCCGGCCAGCGCGGGCGATCGATGGGGACGTCATGGGTGGATGCCTCCTCGGCGGCGTCTACCTACTGTAGAAGGCCCGACGGGTGATCCTCCCGCCGCCCACGGCGTGGTGCGCGTCCCGCACCGCCCGCTGGGGCCAGACTGCCGCCCCGGCCCGTCGGCCGGCCGGAGGAGGGACTCGTGCGGAGTACCGTGCTCGCGTTGACGACGGCGGTCGCCCTGCTCGTCGCCGCGCCCGGCGCGTCAGCGCAGCCGGCGCCTCCTCCCAACCCGTCGGACGACGAGCTGGCCGCGGGCCGGACGGCGGTCTCCGAGCAGGCGGCCGAGCTGGGGCGGTTGTCCCTGCTCGTCGCCGATCTCGACGCCCGGGCGGACGAGGCGCGGGCCGCGTTGCAGGGACGGCGGGAGGAGGCGTTCGTCCGGCTGACCGCTGCCGATGACGCCGAGGCGGAGGCCGTGGACGCCGCACAACGGGTGACCGACGCCCGCGTCGCGGTGGGCGCCAGCGGGTCGGCCGTCGACGCGGCCCAGGGGCGGCTCGACGCGTTCGTGACCGCCATGTACCAGCAGACGGTCGATCTCGGTCCGCTGGCGCTGCTGACCGAGTCGGCTACGCCGGAGGAGCTCGTCGCCCGCGCCGAGTTCGGCGACGCCGTGGCTCGCGAGCAGGCGCGCGCGATCGACGCGCTGGGGCGCGCGTTCGTGGAGCAGGTCAACGCGGAGTCGCTGCTGCGGGCAGCCGCGGACGAGGCCCGGACCCGCAGCGCTGAGGCCGACCAGGCTCGGATCGTGGCCGACGAAGCGGTCGAGGAGGCGCGCACCGCCGTGGGTGAGCAGGAAGCGCGCCTGCGCGAGCTCGACGCGGAGCTGGCCGCGGTGCAGGTCCAGCTCGACGCGGTGCGCGCCGTGGACGAGCGGCTCCGGGGGCAGCGTGCGACCTACGAGACGTACCGGGAACAGGCGGCGCGTGCCGCAGAGGAGGAGAGGATCCGGGCGACGCGGGCCGCCGCGGCCGATCCGCCCGCGGACACTACCGCCGGACCGCCGGCCGCCGTTGACCTCGGGCCGTAGTACGCCTGCCGGTCGGGCGTGCCGCGGTGGGGTCCGGTGAAGAAGTGGGTGTCCGACGCCGGACAGCTCTTGCGCTGCCGGTTCGGCATCTCGTCGGTCGGCGGGGTCGGACCGCGCGGGCGGGTCTCGGATCATCCCGTCGGGCTGGCGCTCGACTTCTTCGTCGACCGGGCGACGGGGGACGCGTTGGCCGACTGCGCCCTGCGCAACCGTGGCCCGCTCGCCGTCAAGTACGTCATCTTCCGGCAGCGCATCAACAACGGCAGTGGCTGGCGTCAGATGGCGGACCGGGGATCGCCGGTGGAGAACCACATGGAGCACGTCCACATGTCGTTCGACGCGTCCCCCGGCGGGTCACTTGCAGCCGTGCGGTGCTGATCGGGTCCACCCGTTGACCGTCGACGCCAGCCGACGTCTCGCGTTCGTCATCCGAACGTGCTTGTCCACGTCGATCTAACGCCGAGCAGTTCGCTCTCGTGGCCGACGACACGAGGAGACCCGGTGGGACGCGGACACTGCCACGAGGCACCCCCGGGAGCCTTACCCCCGGATAGTGGACACGGGGTGGTCGATTACGCAGCGGTCTGCAGCGTAGTGGGGTACTGCTGTTCGTAGATGTTGGGGGCTTGCTGGCCGCACCAGGAATGACGGCGGCGGGTGTTGTAGCGGGTCACCCACCGGAACACCTCCCGGCGGCAGCTCGCCGAGTCGGTCCAGGCGTGCCTGCCACGCAGCGTCTCGCGCTTGAGGGTGGCGTTGAACGACTCGGCCAGCGCGTTGTCGGCGCTGGTCCCGACCGCGCCCATCGACTGGGTGACGCCCAGCTGGTCGCAGACCTGCGCGAAGGTCTTCGAGGTGTACTGGCTGGGCGCCGTGGTCGGAGTGGAAGATCGCCCCGGCCAGCGAGCCACGTGTGTCCTGGGCCGCGTGCAGCGCGTCGGTGATCAGGTCGGTGCGCATGTGCTCGGCGACCGCCCAGCCGGCCAGGCGCCGGGAGAAGCAGTCAATCACCGTAGCCAGGAAGAGGTTGCGGCCGTCGGCGATGGGGAGGTACGTGATGTCGCCGACGTAGCGCTGGTTGGGCGCGGGCGCGGTGAAGT
>JAPLAT010000267.1 GCA_026393175.1 Pseudonocardiales bacterium | reverse complement strand
CACGCGCGGGCGGGTCGCCCGCACGTGGTGGTCGGGCCGGTTCCTCGCCGTCGTGGAGTCCCTCGGCATCGGCGGGCGGCTCTCCCGCGGCAAGGCCTACGCCCGGGCCGGGCAGATCGTCTCCCTCGACGTGGACGCGGGTGGCGCGGTCGCGCAGGTGCAGGGCAGCAGGCCGCGGCCCTACGCGGCGCGGATCGGGGTCCCGGCGTTCGGCAAGGTCGAGTGGGGGCAGGCCCTCGACGCGCTGGCCGCCGACGCCTCCTACGCCGCGGCGCTGCTGGCCGGGGACATGCCGCGCGACATCGAGGAGGTGTTCGCGGCGGTCGGGCTCAGCCTGTTCCCGGCAACCGAGCGCGACCTGGTGATGGACTGCACCTGCCCGGACTTCGCGGTGCCGTGCAAGCACCTGGCCGCGGTGTTCTACGTCCTCGCCGAGCGCTTCGACGCCGACCCGTTCCAGATCCTCGCGCTGCGCGGCCGCGACCGGGAGACCCTGCTGGAGGACCTGCGGGCCCGCCGCGCGGCCGCGTCCGCGCCGGCACCGGGCGTCGCCCCGCTGGCCGAGGTGCTCGACGGCTTCTTCGGCGCGGGCCCCGGCCCGGCCGCGCGGATCGGCGGCCCGCGCATCCCGTCGGACGCCCTGCTGGACCAGGTGCCGGAGTTCCCGGTGGCGGTGCGCGGCGGCTCGGTGCGCGAGCTGCTGCGCCCGGCCTACCGCGCGCTGGCCGAGCCCGAGCTCTCCTGAGCCGCGGCGAGCCGGCCGGTCCGCCGCGCCCACCGCTCGAACCACAGGGTGGCCAGCGGCGGGATGCTCGCCACCAGGGCGAGCACGGTGGTGCGGAGGTCCCAGCGCAGCACCCGGGCGGCGAGCAGCGCGACCGCCACGTAGGCCACGAAGAGGGCGCCGTGGATCGGGCCGAACACGCGGACACCGATGTCGTCGAACACCACCAGGTACTTGACGACCATCCCCACCAGCAGCCCGACCCAGGAGCAGGCCTCGGCGATCGACACCAGGCGGACGAGCCGGGCGGTCAGGGGCGGGGACAGGACCGGAGCGGGCACCCCACCACTCTGCCCTGCCTTCTACCGGCCGTCGAAACGGGGTGGGGCACGATCGGGACCCGGGCCGACCCCGGTTCCGGGTGGTCGTCGGCGTGGTCCGGCCGGTGGCCGGCGGCTGGCGGCGTGCCGCCGTACCGGGCGGTCCGTCGGCGCACGTCGGGGTAGCGGGACCGGGACCCGCGCGCCGGAGCCGTCGACGGGTTAGCGTCGCAGGGGTTAGCGTCGCAGGGGTGCCCCCACCCCTGCCGCAGTCGAAGATCCGCATCGGCCTGGGGTCGGTGCCGCACGACGACCTCGGCGAGTACGTCGACGCCTGCGAGGAGGCGGGCGTCGACTCGATCTGGCTCGCCGACCTGCCCTCGTCCGACGCGGTCGACCCGGTCGTCGGCCTCGCCTTCGCCGCGGGCCGCACCCGCAGGCTCAAGCTCGGCACCGGCGTGCTGGTGCTGCCCGGCCGCAACCCGATGCTGGTGGCGGCGCAGCTGGCCTCCCTCGCCGCGCTGGCGCCCCGGCGCGTCCTGCCGACGTTCGGCGTGCGCTCGGTCGGCCCGCGCGACCGGGACCTCTACCCGGTGCCCGGTGCCCGGGCCGCCCTGTTCGACGAGGCCCTGACCGTGCTGCGGCGGCTGCTGTCCGAGCCGTCGGTCACCCACCACGGCACGTTCTTCCACCTCGACGACGCCGCGGTCGGCCCGCTCCCGGCCCGCCCGCTCGACCTGTGGCTGGGCGGGAGCGCCCCCGCGGCGCTGCGCCGGATCGGGCGCCTCGCCGACGGGTGGCTGGGCGCGGCCATCACCCCGGCCGAGGCGGCCGACTGCCGGGCCGGGATCGAGCGCGCCGCCGCCGAGGCGGGCCGCGAGATCGACGACGACCACTACGGCACGAACATCACCCTGCTCCCGCCCGGCACCTCCGACGCCGACTGCGCCGCCGTCCTGGCCGGCACCGCGCGGCGCCGCCCGGACCTCGACCCGGCCCTGCTCGTCGCCGACGGATGGGCCGCCGCGCGGGCCCAGGTGCGGGCGTTCGTCGACGTCGGTCTGACGAAGTTCGTGGTGCGCCCGCTCGCGCCGGTGGCCTCCTGGCGCGGGTTCGTGGACGAGTTCACCGCCGAGCTCGGGCCGGAGCAGACCTGAGCGCTCAACCCCGGTCCGCGCCGAGCAGCCGCGCCGCCCGCACGGTGACCGGGTCGGGCGCGGCCCAGGTCCGCCCGGGCACCGACCGCACCCACTGCACCCCGCGCAGCGCGTTGAGCAGGAACACCCCGTCGGCGCCCGCGAGCTCGCCGAGCGCGGGGGCGCGCAGGTCGTAGGGCAGCGCGGCGGTGTCCAGGACGTCGAGCAGGGCGCGCCGGGCGGTGCCCGGCAGGATCCGCCCGTCCAGCGGCGGGACGGTGACCCGCCCGCCCAGCACGACGGCGACACCGGACCGGGTGGACTCCAGCAGCAGGTCCCGGTCGTCGACGAGCAGCGCGGCCTCGTCCGGGCCGAGCCGGGCCTCGACCGCCGCGACCCAGGCCCGGTCGGCGAACTTGTGGCGCGGGGCGCCGGCCGGCCCGAGCCGGTGCGGCACCAGGCGCAGGCCCGCCTGGGCGGCGAGCGGCACCGGCGTGACGGGCGCGGTCGTGACGCGCAGCCGGCCGGCCGCGTCGGCGTCCACCCGCACCCGCACCGTCCCGGGGCCGAGGGCGCCGAGCGCGGCCGCCGGGTCAGCCGCGAGCGGGCGGCCGTGGCACTCGGCGAAGGAGGCCCGGAGCCTGCGGGTGTGCTCGGCGAGGCGGCGCGGGCGGCCGTCGACGGCCAGCAGGGTCTCGAACAGCCCGTCCGCGGGGCCGGCCAGGTCGCTCTCCCCCGGGCCCGCGGGCCAGTCGGGCGCGCCGAGCGCGGCGAGCAGCGGCGCCGCCTTCGTGCGGCACTCGGCCCACTCCTCGACCGGCGTCGAGTCGACGGTGACGCCGCCGCCCACGCCGAGCCGCGCCGTGCCGTCCGGGGCGACCTCGAGCGTGCGGATCGCGACCGCGAGCTCGAGCCCGGCGAGCGGCCCGACGTACCCGAGGACGCCGGTGAACAGCCCGCGCGGGCGGCCCTCCAGCTCCCCGATCAGCTCCACGGCGCGGATCTTCGGGGCGCCGGTGACCGAGCCGGGCGGGAACGTCGCGGCCAGCAGCGCGGCGTCGTCGCGGGTGTGCCCCGGGGCGAGCTCGCCGCGCACGGTCGAGACCAGGTGCCACACCCCGGGGTGCGGCTCGACCTGCAGCAGCCGCGGCACGGTCACCGCGGAGCAGACCCGGCCCAGGTCGTTGCGCATCAGGTCGACGATCATGACGTTCTCGGCGGCGTCCTTCGCCGAGGCCGCCAGCCGCGCCCGCTCGGCCGCGTCCCCGGGCCCGCCCGTGCGCGGGCGGGTGCCCTTGATCGGCGCGGTCTCCACGACGGTGCCGCGGCGGCGCAGGAACAGCTCGGGGCTCGCGCCCACCGCCGTGGCGTGCGGGTCGGCGACCAGCGCGGCGCGGGCCGGCGCGTGCGCCCGCACCAGCCGCGCCCACGCGTCGTGCGGGGAGCCGTGCAGCCGCCCGAGCACCTGGCAGGCGATGTTGGCCTGGTAGACCTCGCCGCGCCGGATCGCCTGCACGCACCGCTCCACGGCGACGACGTGCGCGGTCGCGTCCGGGAACGCCGTCACCTCCAGCACGGCCGGGGCGAGCCGGGCGGGGGTGCGCAGGTCCGCGGCGAGCGTCGCGGCCCGGCGGGTGGCCGCCGCGGCGTCGAACCCGTCGCCGAGCAGCGCCTCGTGGAACCACGCCGTCCCGTCGTGGCGCAGCACGTCGCGGTAGAACGCCCACGCGTCGACGCCCTCGAACGTGCGGTAGCCGAACCAGCCGCCGCCGACGGCGTCCGGCCACGCCGGGTCCGGCGCCACCACCGGCACCTCGGGGAACGTCCCGCCCGGCACCGGGTCGCACGTCACCAGGCCGCCGGTGGACCAGTCCCCCGCCCACGCCGTGACCCGGGCCCGGTGGGCCAGGCGCCGCGCCGCCTCCCCGACGTCGAGGCCGGGCAGGTCGAGCGGCACGACGTGCAGGGTCGCGGCAGGGCCGGGCTCTCCGGGAGGGGACCCCACGGGATCGGACAGGGCGGGATCGGACAGGGCGGCGGGCACCCGCCGATCCTCGCCGATCAGCCGATGGAGCGGCCGGTCCCCTCCCTCCCCGCGGAGCGCAGCACGTACTTCTGGATCTTGCCGGTGGAGGTCTTCGGCAGCTCCCCGAACGTCACGGTCTTCGGCGCCTTGAACCGGGCCAGCCGCTCCCGCACGTGCGCGATGATCTCCTCCTCGGTGGCGCTCGCCCCCTCCTGCAGCGTGACGTAGGCGGCGGGCACCTCGCCCCACCGCTCGTCCGGCGCGGCGACGACGGCCACCTCCAGCACGGCGGGGTGCTCGGCGATGGCCTGCTCCACCTCCACCGAGGCGATGTTCTCGCCGCCGGAGATGATCACGTCCTTCGAGCGGTCCCGCAGCTCCACGTACCCGTCGGGGTGCAGGACGCCGAGGTCGCCGGTGCGGAACCAGCCGTCGGGCACCGCCTCGGCCGTGGCCGTCTCGTCGACCCCGCCGTCGGCGTCGAGGTAGCCGAGCATGACGTTGTTGCCGCGCAGCGCGATCTCCCCGACCGTCGCGCCGTCGGCGGGCACGTCCGCCCCGGCCCCGTCGACGACCCGCACCGCGCAGGAGATCATGTTGCCGACGCCCTGGCGGGCCTTGAGCCGGGCCTGCTCGGCGGCCTCCAGGCCGTTCCACTCGGGCCGCCAGTCGCAGATCATCACCGGCCCGAACGTCTCGGTGAGCCCGTAGAGGTGGGTGACGTCGAACCCCAGCTCCCCCATCCGGCGGAGGATGGCCGGGCTGGGCGGCGCTCCACCGGTCGCCACCCGCACCGGTGGCCCGTCCAGCGGGGCGGCCTCCTTCGCGTACGCGAGCATCGACAGCACCGTGGGCGCCCCGTTGAGGTGCGTGACGCCCTCCTCCCGGATCAGCCGCCACACCTGCGCGGGATCGACCTTCGGCAGGCAGACGTGCGTGGCCCCGGCCGCCGTCACCGCCCAGGGGAAGCACCAGCCGTTGCAGTGGAACATCGGCAGCGTCCACAGGTGCACCGCGCTGGGCGTGAGCCCGGTGTGCCCGACCATCGCGAGCGCCTGCAGGTAGGCGCCGCGGTGGTGGTACATCACGCCCTTGGGCCGCCCGGTCGTGCCGGAGGTGTAGTTCACCGAGAGCAGGCCGCGCTCGTCCTCGACGGCCCGCGCGGTGGGCTCCGCGCCGTCGAGCAGCGCCTCGTACTCCGCCCCCGCCCGGATCCGCCGGGGCGGGGCCGCCGTCCGGGACAGGGCGTCGTCTACCAGGTCGTCGAACACCGGATCGTGCACGAGCACCGCCGAGCGCGAGTGCTCCAGGATGTGGGCGACCTCGCCCGCGGAGAGCCGGGTGTTCACCGCGACGAGCGGCGCCCCCGCCCACGGCACCCCGAAGTTCGCCTCCAGCAGGACGTGGGTGTTCGGGGCGAGGACGGCCACCGGCCGGCCCCCGGCGAGCGGGGCGAGCCCGCCGGCCAGGCGGCGGCAGCGCTCGTGCATCTCGGTGTAGGTGAACCGCCGCTCCCCGTCGACGACGGCGGTGCGGTCGCCGTGGGCCGCGGCCGCGCGGTCGAGGAAGGACACCGGCGTCAGCGGCTCGAACGAGTGCTCCATGCGCGCAGGATCCCCCCGGCGGGCCACCCGGCGCATCCCGGGCTACGGGGCGGACCCGCGCAGCAGGTGCCGGACCCGCCCGGCGAACCAGGCCTCGATGCGCGCGTCGTCCCACCCGCGGGAGGTGAGCCGGGCGTACTGGTCGGGGGCCATGTAGAGCCACAGCTCGTCCACCGCTGCGTCGAGGTCGAACCCGGCGGGCGGGGTCCGCTTGGCCGCCAGCGTCGTCATCCACATGCGCGCGCCGACGAGCCGCTGGGCCTCGGCGGCCTCCCACAGCTCCCGCAGGCCCTCCTCGCCGGAGGCCGCCGCGCCCCGGAGCACGGCGTCGACCGCGGCGTAGCGCCGGCTCACGCCGATGATCGCGGCCGCCGCCAGCGTGACGGCCCGGTCCTGGTCCGGCTCGGCCCGGACGGCGTCGGCGGTGGGCCGGTCGTTGAGGGCCACCGGCTCGTCGTCGCCCGCCATCGCCACGTCCCGCACCACCTTCAGCAGCGTCGGCTTGTTGCCCACCGCCGTGAAGACGGTCGGCTTGCTGACCCCCGCCGCCGCGGCCACCTGCTCGACCGTCGTGGCGCCGTAGCCCTGCCGCACGAACAGGTCGTGGGCGGCCCGCAGAACGGCGGCCCGGGTCTCGCGCGCCATCCGGCGGCGCAGCGGGGAGGAGTAGGCGCGGGATCCACCGTTGACGCCGGTCACCTCCGCAGCCTACCGTTCCCATGTTCGTTAGATGCTTGGTAGACGAAATGAGGAGCCATGTTCCGACAGGTGGTGGCCCACCGGTGGGTCGCAGGGACCACGGACGACGAGCGCAGGGCCTTCCGCGCGGCGATGGACGGCCTGCGGGCCGTCCCGGAGCTGTCGGCACTGCGCTACGGCGACGACGCCGGACACTTCCCCGGCAACCACGACTTCGTCGCGGTCCTCGACTTCCCCGACCTCGCCGCCGCGCGGCGGTACGTCGACGCCGAGCCGCACCGACGGTTCGTCGACGAGCACGCCCGCCGGGTCGTCGACGCCCGGGTGGTCGTGCAGCACGACTGGGGCGAGGGCGTCGCGTGCGGGCTGCACCACGTGAAGCTGCCCGTCACCGACGTCGGGCAAAGCCGGGAGTGGTACCGCGACGCGCTCGACTTCGTCGACGAGGTCGAGTTCCGCGAGGCCGGCGTGCTGCGCGGGGTGGGACTGCGGCACCGTGCCGGCGACCTGCGGGTGGCCCTGCGCGAGGACCCCGACCGGGCCCGCGCGCTGGCCGGGTTCGACAGCATCTGCCTGGCCGTCGGCACCCGGGCGGACCTGGACGCCCTGCTGCTCCGGCTGGACGGGGCCGGGGTCCCCCACACCGCGCCCGTCACCGGCCACGGCGGCTGGGCCGCGGACGTCCCCGACCCGGACGGGCACCTCGTGCGCGTCCACACCCTGGTCTAGGGGCCCGCGATGTCGCTCACCGATCCCCCGCACCGGCACGACCGCACCTGTTGGTGGGACCACCTCCGCTGCGGGTGGGTGTGCGCCCCGGCCGCGCCCGGTCCCGGGCGCCCCGGGGGGCCCGGCGTCGAAGGGGCCACCGCGAGGGGCGCCGGCGCGCGGGAGCCCCGGGTCGACGGGACCGCGCCGCGGCACGTCACCCGCTGACCCGCGTGCCGTGGCACGGTGTCGGTCATGGCATGGGACTTCTCGACGGAACCGGAGTTCGAGGCGCAGCTGGAGTGGATGCGGGGGTTCGTCCGCGACGAGATCATCCCGCTGGAGGTGCTCGACCTCGACCGGGCCACGTTCGCCCGGATCACCGCCCCGCTCAAGGAACGGGTCAAGGAACGCGGGCTGTGGGCCGCGCACCTGCCCCCCGAGCTGGGCGGCGGCGGGTTCGGCCAGGTCCGGCTGGGGCTGATGCACGAGATCCTCGGGCAGTGCCGCTACGCCCCGGGCATCTTCGGCAACCAGGCCCCCGACTCGGGCAACGCCGAGCTGCTGGCGATCGGCGGCTCGCCCGAGCAGCAGGAGCGCTGGATGCACCCGCTGCTGCGCGG
>JAPLAT010000491.1 GCA_026393175.1 Pseudonocardiales bacterium | reverse complement strand
ACTGGAGCTCGGCGTGATCGAGCTGGCCGACGGCACCGGCGCGCTCGCGATGGTCCTGCGCCGCACCTACCCCGCCCACCCCGAGCTCACCGACATCTCCGCCCTGGCGAGCTGGCGCGCCTACCAGGAGGGCTGACCCGCCCCGGCCTGATCGTCCCGGTCGGAGGTGCTACGGCCGAGGCGACGATCATGAGGGTGGGCGGCGGGTCCGTGGAGGACGGGCCGGGCCGGTGCGCCGGGGCCGCGGCGGGGGTCAGCCCGCCCGGGCGTGCCCGAACGAGCCCGACACCCCCGCGGCGGCCAGCGCCCGCTCCATCCGCTCGACGAGCTCCACCGTGCACTCCACCCCGGCGCCGACGGCGAGCAGGGCGAACTCGTCCCCGCCGAGGCGGGCGAGCACGTCGCCCGTGCGGACGGTGTCGCGCAGGACGGCCGCGGCCCGGCGGATGTAGTCGTCGCCCGCCTCGTGGCCGAGGGTGTCGTTGACGAACTTGAGGTGGTCGAGGTCGAGCACGACCACGCACGCGGGGTCGCCGAAGCGGCGGTAGCGATCCTCCTCGGCGGCGAGGAAGCGGTCCCAGCCGCGCCGGTTGAGCAGCCCGGTCAGCCGGTCGGTGTCGGCCTCGCGGCGGGCGACCTTCAGCTCGCGGGCGGCGGTGGTGGCCGCGGTGTCGGCCTCCAGGACCGCGGAGAGCAAGCTGGAGAGCAGGTCGAGCAGCGGGAGGTGGTCGTGCAGGGAGTCCGGGCGCCGCTCGGGGTCGTAGCCGCACACCGTGCCGAACAGCTCCCCGTCGGGCCGGACGATCGGGAAGCCCATGTAGGCGTTGACGACGAACGGCCGGGCGGCGAGCGCGGCCTCGGCGTAGAGCGGCACCGCCGAGACGTCCGGCGCGATCCGCGGCGCCTCCCCGGACACCATCCACCGGCACAGCGACGCGCCGTAGGGCAGCTCGACGCCGGCGGTGACGTCGTAGCCGGGGGAGTCGACGTCGAGCAGGATCTGGCGCCCGTCGACGATCCGGGTGACGGCCCACAGACCCATCGGGGCGACGCGGGCGAGGTGGGCGACGACCAGGGCGCACGCGGTGTCGAACGACCGGGTCGGCCGCTGGTGCGGCGCGACGACGATCGGGGTGGTCACGGTCGACTCCATCGTCCCTCCTCGCGGCCAAGATGGTCGCACACGACAGGGTCGTCGGCGACGTTCCCCGAAGGAACGCCCGACCGTCGTCGTCGACCGGCGGCCGGGCGCGCGAAGGGAGCCGGGGACGCGAAACGGCCCCCGGACCCGTGTGGACGGGGCGGGGGCCGGGACGCGGAGGGCTAGTCCAGGTAGTCGCGCAGCACCTGCGAGCGCGACGGGTGGCGCAGCTTGGACATCGTCTTCGACTCGATCTGCCGGATCCGCTCGCGCGTGACGCCGTAGACCTGGCCGATCTCGTCCAGCGTGCGCGGCTGGCCGTCGGTGAGGCCGAACCGCAGCCGCACCACACCCGCCTCGCGCTCGGACAGCGTGGCCAGCACCGACTGGAGCTGGTCCTGCAGCAGCGTGAAGCTCACCGCGTCGACGGCGACGACCGCCTCGGAGTCCTCGATGAAGTCACCGAGCTGGCTGTCGCCCTCGTCGCCGATGGTCTGGTCGAGCGAGATGGGCTCCCGGGCGTACTGCTGGATCTCCAGCACCTTCTCCGGGGTGATGTCCATCTCCTTGGCCAGCTCCTCCGGCGTGGGCTCGCGGCCCAGGTCCTGGAGCAGCTCGCGCTGGATGCGGCCGAGCTTGTTGATGACCTCGACCATGTGCACCGGGATGCGGATGGTGCGGGCCTGGTCGGCCATCGCGCGGGTGATGGCCTGGCGGATCCACCACGTCGCGTAGGTGGAGAACTTGTAGCCCTTGGTGTAGTCGAACTTCTCGACCGCGCGGATCAGGCCGAGGTTGCCCTCCTGGATGAGGTCCAGGAACGCCATGCCGCGACCGGTGTAGCGCTTGGCCAGCGAGACCACGAGCCGGAGGTTCGCCTCCAGCAGGTGGTTCTTGGCGCGCTCGCCGTCGCGGACGATCCAGCGCAGGTCGCGCCGCAGCTGCGGGGAGACCTTCTCGCCGGCGTCGATCGAGCGGCGCATCCGCTCCGCGGCGTAGAGGCCGGCCTCGATCCGCTTGGCGAGCTCGACCTCCTCCTCCGCGTTGAGCAGCGCGACCTTGCCGATCTGCTTGAGGTACGCGCGGACCGAGTCGGCCGAGGCGGTGAGCTCGGCGTCCTTGCGGGCCTGCCGCAGCGCCTCGGACTCCTCCTCGTCCCAGACGAAGTCCGCGGACTTGGTCGGGGTGGACGAGCGCTCGCGCGGGCCGCGCCGGTTGACGCCGGTGTTGGCCGGCTCCTCGTCGTCGTCCTCGTCGTCCTCGTCGTCGTCGACCACGACGACGTCCGCGGGGGCGTCCGCCTCGGCGACCAGGTCGGCGTCGTCGAGCTCCACCTCCTCCAGCTCGGCGCCCTCGGGGCTGCCGTCGAGCTCGGGGGAGTCGCCGTCGAGATCGGTGGGCTCGTCGCCCGCCGCACCCTTCTTCGCGGGCGCGGCCTTGGTCGCGCGGGTGCGCTTGGGCCCGCCCGTGGGCGCGGCCTTCTTGACGGGTGCGGTCTTCGCGGCCCGGGTCGCCCGGCGGGCGGGCGCCGGAGCGGCGGACTCGTCGGCCGACGTCTCGGTGCGGGTTGCGGAATCTGCGGCTGCCACCTAGGCCCTCTCACTGCGGTGCGCTGTGTGGTGAGCCGGACTACTGCGAACGCCGGCTGCCTGTCACGATCTCGATCTGGGTTCGTCGCCCCCGCGCCGGCTCCGCCCGTGATCGTCGGCGGCCGCTTCGGCGTGGGGTACCGCTCCATTGTAACTACCACTGCCGCGGGTGCCGGACCTCGTGTGTCGCGGCGTGTCCGGGGACCTCGCGGGCGCGCCCCGGCGAGGCGCCGGACGGGTGTGTGGTCCGATGACGCCGTGCGCCCGACGACCCCCGTCCCGCCCCCCACCCCGCCGCCCCCCGCCGAGCCGGCCGGGCTCCGCCGCGTCGCGGAGCGGGTCGCCACCGACGCCGCCGAGCACCTGCGCGGCCTTCCCCGGCCGTGGGACGCCCGCGCCGGGGAGCAGGACCTCGACGGGTGGGTCGGCACGAAGAGCTCGCCCACCGACGTCGTCACCGCGTCGGACCGCGCCGTCGAGACGCTCGTGCGGGAGCGGCTGGCCGTGCTGCGCCCCGGGGACGCGGTGTTCGGCGAGGAGCAGGTGTACGGCGAGGAGCCGGGCGGCGGGACCGAGCGCCTCGCCGGGGACGTCGTCTGGGTCGTCGACCCCATCAACGGCACCGTCAACTTCCTCTACGGGCTGCCCTGGTTCGCCGTCTCCGTCGCCGCCACCCGCGACGGGGAGACCCTCGCCGGCGCGGTCGTGGAGCCGTCGACGGGTCGCCTGTGGAGCGCGGCCCTGGGCCACGGCGCCACCTGCGACGGGCGGCCGCTCGCCGCGTCCCGCGCCACCGACGTCGCGCTGTCCCTCGTCGGCACCGGCTTCGCCTACGACACCGGGCGCCGGACCCGCCAGGCCGCGTTCGCCGCCGCCCTGCTGCCCCGCGTCCGCGACGTGCGCCGCTCGGGGTCCGCCGCGCTGGACCTGTGCGCCGTCGGGGCCGGGTGGCTGGACGGCTACGTCGAGCACGGCTGCAACTGGTGGGACTGGGCGGCGGCCGCGCTCGTCGCGTCCGAGGCGGGCGCGGTCGTGCGGGTCCCCGGGCCCGACGGGAGCGGGCTGGACGACGGCCTCGGCGCCGACGCCACGCTCGCGGCCGCGCCCGGCGTCGCCGTCGCGCTGGCCGACCTGGTCCGCGACTGCGGGGCCGCGGCGGTCTGACCGCCGGGCCTGCTCAGCAGGTCGCGTCCCTGGCCTCCTCCAGCAGCGCCGGGTCGGGCGGGGTGGGCTCGCCCGCCTCCCCGTCGTCGGCGGGGGAGGGCGCGCCGAGCAGCTCCAGCACGTCGCGGGCCGGGCGGGCCGGGTTGACGTCGCCGAAGGCGGTGCCGACGGAGACGTCCACCGTGGCGTCCGTCCGGGTGTCGCGGACCAGCTCGGCGCACGGCAGGGCGAGCGCCAGCGTGCTCGCCGCGGCCTCGCCCGCCGGCCCGAACCGCAGCTGGCCGACGCACTCCATGTCGCCGTCGGGGAAGAACGGGTCGTTGGACGGCGGGGCGGCCGACCCGAAGCCGAGGTCGCCCAGCTGGGCGGCGACCAGGTTCGCCTGGCCGCGCTGGCCGCCCGCGTTGAGCACCCGCACGGCCACCTCCGCGGGCGGGGCGGGGGCGGCGGCGTCGAGCGCGTCGGGGTCGAGGGCCTCGCCGGGCGGCGGGCCGGCCGCGGGGGCCGGGCAGGACTGCGGGCCCGCCGGGCCGCTGCTGTTGAGCAGCACCGTCGTCCAGGTGACGGCGGCAAGCACGGCCAGCACCGTCACGACCACGGCGATCGGCCCGCGGCGGCGGCGGCGGACGGGCGGGGGGACCGGCGACGGGCGACCGGGCGGTGGCGTCATGGGCGGCGGGTTCACGGGCGGCGGGTTCACGTGTCGAGCCCGTGCGCGAGGACGTGGTGGCCCAGCGCCACCAGCGGGTCGACGGCGCCGTCGAGACCGTCGGCCATCGACGCCGGCACCATCCCGGCGTGCACCCTGGCGAGGATCCCGGCCAGGACGACCGCCAGCTTGAACGCCCCGAACGCGCCGTACCAGGGCAGCGGGGCGAGGTCGAGGCCCGACCCGGCCGCGTAGGCGGCGGCGACCTCGGCCCTGCGGGGGAAGCCGGGCAGGTGCGTCGGGCTGGACAGCCGCTGCGCCGCCTTCCACACCGGGTGCTCGTCGGCCTCGCACCAGTAGACGAGCAGCAGCCCCAGGTCGGCCATCGGGTCGCCGAGGGTGCAGAGCTCCCAGTCCAGGACGGCGCGGATGCGGCCCGGGTCGGTGGCGTCGAACAGGCAGTTGTCGATGCGGTAGTCGCCGTGCACGATCGCGTGCCGCTGCGCCTCGGGCACCGACGCGGCCAGCGCGTCGGACAGCCGGGACAGCTCGGCGGCCGTGGCGGGGTCGGCGGCGCCGCCCGCGGCCCGGGCCGCGTCCCACTGCGTGCCCCAGCGGCGCACCTGGCGGGCCATGAAGCCCTCCGGGCGGCCGAAGTCGGCGAGCCCGACCGCGGCGGGGTCGACGGCGTGCAGCGCCACGAGCACGTCCACCAGCGCCTGCCCGACGCGGGCCCGGTCGGCCTCGGTGGTCGCCCAGCCCGGGGGCAGCTCGCGCAGCGGCACCACGCCCTCGACGAGCTCCATGACGAAGCAGGCGGCGTCCACGGGCGGGCCGCCGTCGGCCGACGCCAGGATCCTCGGCACGGGCACCGGCGTGCCCGCCAGCGCCGCGATGACCCGCCGCTCGCGGCCCATGTCGTGGGCGGTCGCGGCGACCTCGCCGACGGGCGGGCGACGCAGCACGACCGAGCCCGCGGGGCTGTCCACGCGGTAGGTGAGGTTGGACCGGCCCGCGCCGATCGGGGACAGGGCCGCGTCGGCCCACCGCGGGTCGTCCAGCTGCTCGGCGAGCCAGCTCCCGACCGCTCGGGGGTCGGCGCCGGGGGTGGCCCCGGAGCTGGTGGCGGAGGGGTCGTCGGCGGCGGCGGGTGGCACGGTCACGAGTCGGCACCCTAGCCGCCGGAGAAGCCCTGGCGGGGTGGCGAGCGGGGGGTTGACGGGTCGGCTAAGGTAGCGCGCCCCGGGGGAGGGGACCGGTGCCGAGCACCGGTGAGACCGGCGTCACTCCGACGGCCGGGCACAAAGCCGGACGCTGTGACGTTGTCCAGCGGCACGACAGACGAAGAAGCAGCACGAGCTGCTGCTCAGAGGGTGGGGACCATGGCTACCGACTACGACGCTCCGCGGCGCAACGAGACCGACGACATGGCGGAGGACTCGCTCGACGAGCTGAAGGCCCGTCGCAACGAGGCACAGTCGTCGGTGGTCGACGTCGACGAGTCCGACACGGCCGAGAGCTTCGAGCTCCCGGGCGCCGACCTGTCCGGCGAGGAGCTGACCGTCAAGGTCCTCCCGAAGCAGGCCGACGAGTTCACGTGCGCCAGCTGCTTCCTCGTGCACCACCGCAGCCGGCTCGCGGAGACCCACGGCGCGCAGTACATCTGCCGCGACTGCGCCGCCTGAGCACGGCACCACCGCACGACCGCAGGGCCGCTCGACCGCGCCCCGGACCGTCCCGGTCCGGGGCGTTCCCGTTCCCGGGGTCAGCCGTCCCGGCGGCGCAGTGCGGCGACCAGGCCGTCCGGGTCGCGGGTGCTGACCACCCAGTAGGGCTCGGCCGCGTCGGGGTCGAGCACCTCGACGCGGACCACCGGCCGCACCCAGGAGCGGTGCAGGAGGTGGGCCTGCGGGTCCAGGTCGGGTCCCAGGGCGACCTGCTTGGCGTCGCGGTCGCGGATGACGTCGGTGCGGCCCACGTGGTGCAGCGGCAACGACCGCTCGCCCGCCCGCAGCACGCCGTCGGCCACGCGGACCCGCGTGCGGCTCAGCCGCACCAGCACCAGCACCGCGAGCGGGATCAGCACCGCGTACCCGATCCACGCCCGGACCCCGGGGTAACCCATGTGGATCTCGGCGGCCAGCAGCGCGGCGATGCCGACGGCCGGCAGGTACCACCACCACGGGACGGACAACCGTTCGTCGAACCCGGAGGTGCCGGACGTCGCAGGCGTCGGGGCCGGGGCGTGCTCGCTCACGGGACCCGAGGGTAGCGTCGGCCGCCGTGTCCGGCCCCGTCGATGCTCCCCCGCTCGCGCCGTCCACCGCCCCGCCCGCCGCCGCCCCCGCGGCCGGGCCGCCGGCGGACGTGCGCCCGCTCGACGTGCCGGTCGTGCGCCTCGACCCGGGGCTGCCGCTGCCGTCACGGGCGCGGTCCGGCGACGCGGGCGTCGACCTGGCCACCACGGCCGACGTCGCGCTGGCCCCCGGCGAGCGCGCCCTCGTCGGCACCGGCGTCGCGCTCGCGCTGCCCGAGGGCCACGCCGGTTTCGTGCACCCGCGGTCGGGGCTCGCGGCGCGGCTGGGCCTGTCGATCGTCAACGCCCCCGGCACCGTCGACGCCGGGTACCGCGGCGAGATCCGGGTCTGCCTGGTCAACCTGGGGCAGGAACCCGTGCTGCTGCGCCGCGGCGACCGGATCGCCCAGCTCGTCGTGCAGCGTGTCGAGCAGGTGCGCTTCGTGGAGGTCGACGCGCTGGCGCCCAGCGAGCGCGGCGCCGCCGGGCACGGCTCCACCGGCGGGCACGACACCCTCGGGGAGCCCGGCCGGTGACGGCCGACGCCCCCGGCCGGCTGGGCCGCCGCAGCGGATCCACCGGCACGTTCCGCAGCGCCACCGGCACGTTCCGCGGGGTCACGGGCACGCAGGGCACGACGGCGCTGCGCCGCGCGGCCGCCCGGGACTTCGGCCCGTTCGACGCCGACACCCGCCCGGCCGACGTGCCGGACGACCCCGCCGTCGTCGACTTCGGGTCGGTGCGGGTGCCGATCCCCGAGGGCGGCACCGTCGCCGTCGAGCCCACCGCGAACGGGCGGCTCCAGGCGATCCACATCACGCTGCCCGGCGGCCGGCTGTCGGTGAGCGCGCTCGCCGCGCCCGGCTCGGCCACGCTGTGGCCGGAGCTGGCCGCGGAGATCCAGGCCTCGCTCAAGGACGGCGGGGCGCGGGTCCGGTCGTTCACCGGCGCCTGGGGCAAGGAGCTGCACGCCACCACCGGCGCGGCGACGTCGCTGTTCATCGGCGTGGACGGCGAGCGGTGGATGCTCTACGGCGTCGCCACCGGCCCGACCCGGCACGCCGAGGAGCTGGACGAGGCGCTCCGCGCGATGCTGCGGGGCAGCGTCGTCGTGCGGGGCCGCTCGCCGTACCCGGTGCGGACGGTGCTGCCGCTGACCACGCCCGAGGATCTGGACGTCGCCGCCGACGACGTCCCGACCTCGGTCCCGGGTCCGCGCCGGCCCGCGGCGGACGCGGCCGTCGACACCCCCGTGACCCAGGCCCTCCCGGTGTCCCGGCGTCCCCGGCCCGGCGACGGGCCGCCGTCGCCGCCGGCCGGGCG
>JAPLAT010000095.1 GCA_026393175.1 Pseudonocardiales bacterium | reverse complement strand
CCGGATCCCGAGGTAGGACGACTCCAGCGCCGCGGAGTACAGCAGCGGGGTCAGCACGACGAGCAGGACGATGTCCGGCTCGATCTCCAGGCCCTCGATCCCGGGCAGGAAGGACGCCGCGATGCCGGCGACGACCAGCACCAGCGGCGCGGAGACGTCGAACCGGCGGCACACCGCGGTGATGGCCAGTGCCCCCAGGACGAGGACGAGCAGGGTCAGCTCGACGTGCATCGGACGGTTCGCGGGTCGGGACTCATGGGTGAAGGATGACCGACATGACCTGCGCCCACACAGTGACCTTCGACGAGGGGACCTGGTCCGAACCCGCCCCCGACAGCGCCGACGGCTGCGCCGACTGCCGGGCGATCGGCGACGACGTCTGGGCCCACCTGCGGCTCTGCCTGACCTGCGGGCACGTCAGCTGCTGCGACTCCAGCCCGCACCGCCACGCCACCGCGCACGCCCACGAGAGCGACCACGCCGTCGTCCGGTCCTTCGAGCCGAGCGAGGCGTGGCGCTGGTGCTACGTCGACGAGCGGATCGTCTGAGCCCGCGCTACGCCGCCCGGTGCAGGGCGCGCGCCGCGACCGCGGTGTCGGGGTTGTCGGCGAAGACGCCGTCGATCCCGGTGGCGAAGAACGCGGCGTACTCGGCGAACGCGTCGCCGTAGTCGGTGGGCCCGCCCGCCGAGCGCAGGCCCACGGGCAGGAACTGGTTCTCGTTGCGGAACGTGTACGGGTGCACGAGCAGGCCGGCGGCGTGTGCGTCGGCGACCAGGGAGGTCGTCGACCCCAGCGTCCCGTCGGCGTTGCGGGCGATCACGAGGTCCTTGTACGGCCCGATGCCGTCGGCGAAGGTCGCGATGTCGGCCAGCGCCTCGGGCGTCAGCAGGTCGAGGTAGGTGCGGGAGTCGCCGACGGCGGCGAGGTCGGCGGGCGCGCCCTCGTCGTCGATCAGGGCGATCAGCGGCACGGCGAGCACCCGGTCCAGGGCGCGCAGGTTCGCCGTCTCGAACGACTGGACGAACACCGGCGCGTCGGCCCGGTTCAGCCCGGCCCCCTCCAGCGCCGTGACGAGTGGGGCCTCCAGCGCCAGGCCCAGGCCCGCGAAGTAGGTGGGGTGCTTGGTCTCGGGGTAGATGCCGATCTCGCGCCCGAGCTCCGCGGACAGCCGCGCGCGCAGCTCGAGGATCTCGTCGAAGGTCGGGATCTCGAAGCGCCGGTCGTAGATCGTGTTCTCCTGGCGGATCTCCGGGATCCGCTCGGTGGCGCGCAGCGTCCGCAGCTCGGCGAGGGTGAAGTCCTCGGTGAACCAGCCGGTGTGGACGTACCCGTCGATCGTCTTCGTGGTGCGGCGGTCGGCGAACTCCGGGTGCGCGGCGACGTCGGTGGTGGTCCCGATCCGCGACTCGTGCCGGGCCACCAGCACGCCGTCGGCGGTGCTGACCAGGTCGGGCTCCATGAAGTCGGCGCCCATCCGGGCGGCGAGCTCGTAGGAGGCGAGCGTGTGCTCGGGGCGGTAGCCCGCCGCGCCGCGGTGCCCGATGACGACGACCTGCGCGGCCTCGCCCCCGGTCTGCCCGGCGCGGGCGGGGGAGGGGCCGGTCGCCGGGACGACGGCGGTCGGTGCGGTCATGAGGCGGTCCTCGCAGGTGGAGACGGCGGGGTCGGGTCGACTACGCGAACACTGTCCCGTGCCGGCGACGGTGGCCTCACAGCGGGGAGTCGGATCCGTGTCGGAGGGCTGAACGACGGGTGCGCCGACGGGTCGCCGCGGGCGCCGCTCTAGGCTTCCCGACCGTGCGCGTCCTGGTCGTCGGGTCCGGTGCTCGAGAGCACGCCATCCTCCTCGCCCTCGCGCAGGATCCCGGGGTGACGGCGCTCGCCTGCGCCCCGGGCAACGCGGGAACGGCGTCGGTCGCCGAGCAGCGGGGGATCGACGTCCTCGACCCCGCCGCCGTCACGGCGCTGGCCGGCGAGTGGCGGGCCGACCTCGTCGTGATCGGGCCGGAGGTGCCGCTCGTCGCGGGCGTCGCCGACGCCGTGCGCGCCGCGGGGATCCCCTGCTTCGGCCCGGGTGCCGACGCCGCGCGGATCGAGGGCTCCAAGGCGTTCGCCAAGGACGTCATGGCCTCCGCCGGGGTGGCCACCGCGGGGTGCGAGATCGTCGACAACCCCGCGCACCTCGACGCCGCGCTGGAACGCTGCACCGCGCCCTACGTCGTCAAGGACGACGGGCTGGCGGCGGGCAAGGGCGTCGTGGTCACCTCCGACCGCGACCTGGCCCGCGCCCACGCCATGACGCTGCTCGACGGCGGGCACCCGGTGCTGCTGGAGGCGTTCCTCGACGGTCCGGAGGCGTCGCTGTTCTGCCTCGTCGACGGCGAGGCGGTCGTGCCGCTGCTGCCCGCGCAGGACTTCAAGCGCGTCGGCGACGACGACACCGGCCCCAACACCGGCGGGATGGGCGCCTACGCGCCGCTGCCGTGGGCCTCCCCGGACCTCGCCGACGAGCTGGTGGAGTCGGTCGTGGCGCCCGTCGCGCGGGAGATGGTGGCGCGCGGCACCCCGTTCACGGGCCTGCTCTACGCCGGGCTCGCGCTCACCTCGCAGGGCCCGTCGGTGATCGAGTTCAACTGCCGGTTCGGCGACCCGGAGACCCAGGCCGTGCTCGCGCTGCTGCGCACCCCGCTCGCCGGGCTGCTGCACGCCACCGCGACCGGCGGCCTCGCCGACCTGCCGCCGCTGGAGTGGGCCGAGGGCGCCGCCGTCACCGTCGTCGTGGCGGCCGAGGGCTACCCCGGGACGCCGCGCCTGGGCGACCCGATCACCGGCGCCGACGCCGACGGCGTCCTGCACGCGGGCACCCGCCGCCGCGACGACGGCGCGGTCGTGTCCTCGGGCGGGCGCGTGCTGTCGGTCGTCGGCACCGGCGCCGACCTCGCCGCCGCCCGCGACGACGCCTACCGCCGCCTCGAGGGCGTGCACCTGGCCGGCTCGCACCACCGCACCGACATCGCGCTGCGCGCGGTGCGCGGGGAGATCGGCGTACCCACGGCGGGCTGACCGCCGGCGGCGCCGCGGCCGTTTCCTAGGGTGAGGGCGTGTCGATCCCCCTGCCCACCGCCTCCCGCCGCGCCGAGATCCCCCCGTTCCACGTCATGGACGTGTGGGCGGCCGCGGGCGAGCGGCAGCGCACCCACGGCGACCTGGTCAACCTCTCCGCCGGGCAGCCCTCCACCGGCGCCCCCGCGGCCGTGCGGGCGGCCGCGACCACTGCGATCGCGGAGCAGGTCCTCGGCTACACGGTCGCGCTGGGGGTGCCGGAGCTGCGCGCCGCGATCGCCGGGCACCACGGCCGCACGTACGGGCTCGACGTGCCGCCCGAGCAGGTCGTCGTCACCACCGGGTCCTCGGGCGGGTTCCTGCTGGCGTTCCTGGCGGCCTTCGACGCGGGCGACCGCGTGGCGATGGCCCGTCCCGGCTACCCGTGCTACCGCAACATCCTGTCCGCGCTGGGCTGCGAGGTCGTCGAGCTGCCGTGCGGGCCGGAGACCCGCTACCAGCCGACCGTCGAGATGCTGGAGGCGCTCGACGAGCCGGTGAAGGGGCTCGTCGTCGCCAGCCCGGCCAACCCGACCGGAACCGTGCTCGCCCCCGCCGAGCTCGCGGCGCTGGCGGCGCACTGCGAGGCCACCGGCGTGCAGCTGGTCAGCGACGAGATCTACCACGGCATCACCTACCCGGGCACCCCCGCGACCTCGTGCGCGTGGGAGACCTCGCGCGAGGCGGTCGTCGTCAACTCGTTCTCGAAGTACTTCTCGATGACGGGCTGGCGGCTGGGCTGGCTGCTGCTGCCGCCGCGGCTGCTGCGCGCGGCCGACTGCCTGGCCGGCAACTTCACCGTCTGCCCGCCCGCACTGGCCCAGGCCGCCGCGCTCGGCGCCTTCGAGGAGGCGAGCTACGCGGAGGCGGACGCGCACGTCGAGCGGTACGCGGCGAACCGCGCCCTGCTGCTCGAGGGCCTGCCGCGGCTGGGGATCGACCGGCTCGCCCCGGCCGACGGCGCGTTCTACGTCTATGCCGACGTCGCGCACCTGACCGGCGACTCGATGGACCTGACCTACCGCTGGCTCGCCGACCTCGGGCTGGCCGTCGCGCCCGGGCTGGACTTCGACCCGGTGGACGGGCACCGCTCGGTGCGCTTCTCGTGCGCGGGCGCGACCGAGGACGTCCGCGAGGCGCTGCGCCGCCTGGAGGGCTGGCTCCCGTAGATTCCCGGGTCCGTTCCCGGGCGTTCGGTCCTACCCTTCCCGACCATGGACGACGAGCCGCGGATCGCCGCGTGGGACCGCCGTGTCGACTGGTGGCTCACCGCTCTGGCGGTGCTGTTCCTCGTGGTCTACGCGGTGCAGGTGCTGGCGCGGCCGGTCGCGGTGGCGCACACGGTGCTGGAGGTCGTGCTCACCGCGATCTGGGTGATCTTCGGGCTGGACTACCTGGTGCGCATCGCGCTGGCGCGGCGGCGCTGGCGGTTCGTCGGCACCCACCTGCTGGACCTCGCGATCCTGCTGCTGCCGATGTTCCGCCAGCTCCGGGCGCTGCGCGTGATCACCGTGATCAGCGTGCTGAACCGCCAGCTCCGCGACGACGTCCGGGGCCGGGTCGTCGTCTACGTCGCGGCGACGGTGACGCTCGTCGGGTTCGTGGCCGCGCTGGCCGTGCTGGAGGCCGAGCGGGACGTCGAGGGCGCGTCGATCACGACCTTCGGCGACGCCCTGTGGTGGACCATCACGACGATCTCCACCGTGGGCTACGGCGACCGCTACCCGGTGACGGTCGAGGGCCGGGTCGTGGCCGGGGCGCTGATGGTGGCCGGGATCGCCCTGCTCGGCGTCGTGACGGCGTCCATCGCGAGCTGGTTCGTGGAGAACCTGCGCCGCGTCGAGTCGGACGTGTCCGACGACATCGAGGAGGTCGCCGAGGACGTCGAGCGCACCGAGGTGCAGCTCGCGGCCGTGCTCGCCGAGCTGCGGACGATCAGCGCCCGCCTGGACGCGCTGGAGCGCGACCGGTCGCGGACCTGAACCCGCCCACGCCGCTGCGCGGGGCCGGGGCGTAGGCCGCCCGACCGGTCTCGACCTCGCCGATGCGCTCCAGCGCCGCCGCGACGTGGGCGTCGGTGAGGTCGGCGTGGGTCATCAGCCGCACCTGCCCGGACATCGCCGAGGCGCGCACCCCGGCGTCGGCGAGGCGGCGCAGGGTGCCGTCGAGGTCGGCGACGGCGACGAGCACGATGTTGGTCTGCGGGGTGGAGGCCTGCCAGCCGCGCTCGCGCAGCCCGGCGGCGAGGACGCGGGCCCGCTCGTGGTCCTCGGCGAGGCGGTCGACCCGGTCCAGTGCGACGAGGCCCGCCGCGCCGAGCACGCCGCCCTGCCGGATGCCGCCGCCGAGCATCTTGCGCAGCCTGCGGCCCCCCTCGCAGAACTCCGCCGACCCGGCGACGACGGACCCCACCGGCGCGCCGAGGCCCTTGCTCAGGCAGACCTGCACGGTGTCGGCACCGACGGTGAGCGTCGCGGGCGGCACGCCCAGGGCGACGGCGGCGTTCCACAGCCGCGCCCCGTCCAGGTGCACGGCGAGCTTCGCGCCGCGCGCCGCGGCGACCACGGCCGCGTGCTGCTCGGGCGGGGTGACGGTGCCGCCCGCGGCGTTGTGCGTGTTCTCCAGGCACAGCAGCGTCGTGCGCAGCGTGAAGTACGGCCCGGGCGCGCCCGCGGCGCGGCGCACCGCGCTCGGCGACACCCGGCCGGGCCCGGCGTCGTGGACCAGCGGGCGCGGCATCCCGCCGGCCAGCCACGCGGCGGTGCCCAGCTCGGCGTCGAGGACGTGCGCGCCCTCGGGGGCGAGGAACGCGTCGCCGCGCCGGAGGTGGCTCATCAGCGCGATGAGGTTGCCCATCGACCCGCTGGGCGTCCACAGCGCGTCGGCCGTGCCGAGCATCCCGGCGACCCGGACCTCCAGCTCGCGCAGCGTGGGGTCGCCGTCGAGGACGTCGTCGCCCACCTCCGCGGCCGCCATCGCGCTGCGCATCTGCGCCGTCGGCCGGGTGACGGTGTCGGACCGGAGGTCGATCGGCCCGTCGCCGACCGCCCGCCGCCCGCGTGAGGTGGATCGCACGGTGTCCGATTCAACCAGCCGGTTCCGCCGCGGTCGCGCCAGGGTCACGGGACGGTCACGACCCTTGCGCCGATCGGGGGAACCCGGGGGAGGCGTGCAACGGTGTCGGGCCGGTGCCCCGTCCCGGGGGCGGAAGGGAGGCGGTGTGGACGACGCGGCGGAGTTCGAGGCGTACTTCCGCGCGCGCCGGGACGCCGTGCGCCGCACCGCCTACCTGCTGTGCGGCGACTGGCACCGGGCCGACGACCACGCGCAGGCGGCGTTCGTGAAGCTGCACCGGCACTGGCGGCGCATCCGTGACCGCGGGGCGCTGGACGGCTGGATGCGGCGCACGCTGGTCCGGTCCGTCGTGGACGAGTCGCGGCGGCCGTGGCGGCGGGAGCGGGCCACGGAGGTGCTCGAGCCGGCGGCCGTGGAGTCCGGCGCGGACGGCGTGGCCACGCGGCACGTCCTCGTCGACGGGCTGCGGGCGGTGCCGCCGCGCCAGCGCGCGGTGCTGGTGCTGCGGTTCCTGGAGGGTCTGGACGTGGCCGGCACCGCGGCCGCGCTCGGCTGCTCCGAGGGCACCGTGAAGAGCCAGACCTCGCACGGGCTCGCCGCGCTGCGCGCCGTGCTCGGCGACACGCTCGACGACCTGCGACCCACCGGCTGAGGAGGAGGCGAGATGACCGAACCCGACGACCTGCCCCACCGCGATCGCATCGCCGCCCTGTTCCGGGAGGCCGCGGACACGACCCCGCCGCCGCCCGGCTTCGACCACGACGCCGTCGTGACCCGGTCCCGGCGGGTCACCGCCCGCCGCCGCTCCGCCGTGCTCGGCGGGGCGATGGCCCTGCTCGTCGTCGCGGGCGTGGGGGCCGCGGTGGCCCTGCCGCTGGGTGAGGACGCCGCCTCCACGGCGGCGGCGCCGGCCATGGCCCCGGCCCCCGAGGCGGGACGGGCCGGGGACGCCGGCGGCAGCGCCGAGTCCGCCCCCTTCGCCGAGGAGCCCGGCGTCGCCGACTCCTCCGTGCCCGACGCGCTCGTGGGCGTCCCGCCGTTCACCGGCACCCCGCTCGGGCCGGGCACGACCGAGTGCGCGCAGCGCCAGGACCCGGAGCTGCGGGCGCTGGTGGAGCAGGTGCTGCCCGAGGTCGTCGGGGCCCCCGAGGGCGCCGTGACGATGGAGTGCCGGCCCGGCGGGGAGCGCGGCGTCGCGCTGGAGGTGGACGACGCGGGGGCCACGGGGCTGCTCGGCGTGGAGTACCAGCCGCCCGGCGCCCCCGTCGGCGACGACCCGGGTGCGGTCGCCGCGTCGGCGCCCACGGCCTCGGGCGGCACGGTCGTGGTCCGGTCGCGGGGGGCGGGGCCGGGCGCGCCGGTGCCGTTCGAGGGCCGCCTGGACACCGTCGCCGCCTTCCTGGCGCCCCGGCTCTGACCCGGGGGGTGGGAACGCTCCCGGTGGAGCCGGGCCGGGGCCGGGCAGGATGGACCGGTGGGCACCCCCAAGGGCGAGCGGCGGCGGGCCGAGCTGGTGACGGCCGCCGCCGCCCTGCTGCGCGCCGGCGGGTTCGACGCCGTGCGGCACCGGGCGGTGGCCGAGCGCGCCGGGCTGCCGCTGTCGTCCACCACCTACTACTTCGACTCCCTCGACGCCCTGATCGTCGCCGCCGCCGAGCGCACCAGCCGCGACGAGCTGGCCGAGGGCCGCGCCCAGCTCGACGCGCTGGGCGACGGGCCCGTCGACCGGGCCGCGCTCGTCGACCTGGTGATCGACCAGCTGCTCGGCCCCGAGTCCCGCGACGGCGGCCTGGACGCGGTGCTGCTGCGCTACGAGCGGCTGGTCGGCGCGGGCCGCCGCCCCTACCTCGCGCCGCTGATGCGCGAGCTGCGCGGCGAGCTCGACGCCCTGCTCGGGGAGATCCTCGCCCGGGCGGGCCGGGAGCTCGACGCGCGGGCGATGCGCGACCTGGTCTCGCTCGTCGACGGCGCGGTGATCAGCGCCCTGATCGAGGCCGACCCGGACCCGCGGGGCGTCGCGCGGGAGGTCCTGACCCGCCTGCTCTGACCGTGGCACGGCGGGTCACCGGCCCAGCAGGTCCAGCAGCAGCCGCGGGACCCCCGGCACGGTGATGTCGGCGGGATGGCGGCGCAGCACCGCGGCCACCGCGCGCAGCCGCGGCGCACCGGTGCGCGGGTCACGCCGGGCGGGGTCGATGCCGTAGAGGGCGGCGAAGAACTCCGCCATCCCGCCCGCCGGGTCCAGCTCGACGAGCACCCGCGCCGGCACCCCGGCCACGCCGGCGTAGCCGTGCGTGACCCCGGCCGGGACGAGCGCGCTCTCGCCCTCGTGCAGCACCCGCCGCTCCCGCCCGACCCGGATGCGGATCGCGCCGCGCAGCACCGTGAACCGCTCCGTCGCGTGCGGGTGCCGGTGCGCGGGCGGCCCGTGGTGCACCGGCCCGAGCTCCAGTTCGGCCCGCAGGCGCCCGTCCGCGACGGGGTGCACGGTGAGCGTCTCGCCCGCGGCGGGGTTGCGGTGCACCGTCATGACGCCCGCCCCCGGAACCACGCCACCGTGGCGGCGGCGGCCTCGTCGAGCGGGGTCGTCGCGAACGGCCCGAACTCCCGGCGGAACCGCCCGTCGTCCACCACGAACGGCGCGGTGAACTGGTGACGGGTGCCGAGCAGCTCGCGGAGCATCGGGTGGCTCAGGGCGAGCATCCGGTGCAGCGGGCCGGGCAGGGCGGAGACCCGGGCCCGCTCGTGCCCGGCGGCGCGTGCGAACGCGTCGGCCAGTTCCTGCTGGCTGCACGGGGGTCCGACGGGGAGGTGGTAGACCCGCCCGGCCGGGGCGTCGGCCAGCAGGGCCAGCGCGCGCCCGACGTCGGGCAGGTAGCTCCAGCTGTGCGGGACGTCCGCGCGGCCGGTGACGCGCACCGTCGCCCCGCGGATCACGGCCGGCACCATCGTGTCGCCGGCGACGGTGGCCGTGCCGCGCGGGCCGAAGTAGTCGCTCGCCCGGCCGATCACCACCTCCAGCCGGCGCTCGGCGTGCCGGCGCAGCAGGTCCCCGGCCATCGCGACGCGCACGCGCCCCTTGGCGTCGGCCGCGGCGCCGGGCAGGTCCTCGGTGAGCGGACCGTCGACCGGCCCGTAGCCGTAGAGGTTGTCGGCGAACACGAGCCGGGTGCCCTCCGCGGCGTCGGCGATCGCCGCGGTCAGGGACGGGAACTCCTGGACCCAGCGGGTGTAGGCGGGCTGCGCCGCGTGCACCACGACCGCGGCCCCGGCGAGGGCGGCGCGCAGGGCGGCCGGGTCGCGCAGGTCGGCGACGTGCGGCTCGGCCCCGTCGGGCAGGGGCGTCGGCCTGCGGGTGACGGCCCGGACCGGGCGTCCGGCGGCGAGCAGCGCGTCGACGACGTGGGAGCCGATGCCCCCGGCCGCCCCGAGGACGACGGTGGTCACCGCGCACCGACCGGCGTGCGGGCCCCGCGCAGCAGGACCAGGCCGACGGCGCCGAGCCAGAAGAACCACAGGCCGTACGCCGTGAATCCGGCGGTGCCGAACGGGCCCTCGGCCAGCACGGGCAGGAACGGCCCGGCCAGGAACGACAGCCCCCACACCGCGGTCAGCCCGAGCCCGACCACGGCCGTCGCCGGGCCGGCGATCCGGGCGCGCACCAGCAGCACCGCGACCCCGACCGCCCACAGTGCCTGGAACAGCCAGCCCAGGTACTCGCCGAGCGCCCCGCCCGCGTAGGAGTTGAGCAGGTCGTAGGAGACCGCGGTGGCCGTGCGGACCTCGGGCGTCGTGGCGGGGTCGAGCCAGGTGTCCGCGAGCCCGGGCACGACGACGGGCCAGCGGATCCAGCCCAGCGTCTGGGTCAGGCCGGACAGGATGCCGAAGGCCGCGACCGTGAGCGGCCAGAGCCGGGTGCCGCCGCCGACCTCCCGGTGCAGGCCGATCGCGATCGGCACCAGTGCCACCGAGAGCAGCGTCTGCAGCAGGAACCCGGCGACGACGGCGGTCTGCGCCGCGGCGAACGCCGGGAGGACGACGGCGGCCGGCTCGTCGAGGACGGCGGGCCAGCCGTAGGCCGCGGCGAGCAGGACCACCGCGACGAGGTTGAGGACGGTGAACGCCACCAGCAGGGCGGCGGTGGATCGGCGGTCGGACATCGGAAGCTCCTTGTCACGAAAGAGAGCGAGTGCTCTCGAAAGGAACCGTGCCTGAGTGGGAGTGTCGTGTCAAGAGCATGTGCTCTCGTTTGTGTCATGATGCTCCGGTGCCTCCCACGCCCCGGCAGCGCGCCCGCGAGGCCGCCGTCGACGACATCAAGCGGATCGCCCGCCGCCAGCTCGCCGAGGGCGGTGCCGGCGCCCTGTCCCTGCGCGAGATCGCGAAGGAGATGGGCCTGGTCAGCAGCGCGGTCTACCGGTACGTGCCGTCGCGGGACGCCCTGCTCACCGCCCTGATCTCCGACGCCTACGACCGCCTCGGCGCCACCGCCGAGGCCGCGGACGCGGAGCTGGAACGCGACGACCTGGCCGGGCGGTGGACCGCCCTCGCCGGTGCCCTGCGCGACTGGGCGCGGGCGCACCCCACCGACTACACGCTGGTGTACGGGCCGCCGCTGCCCGGCTACGAGGCCCCGCCGGAGACCTACGCCCCCGCGCAGCGCTGGTTCGAGATCCTCATCGACGTCCTCCGCGCCGGCTCCGACGAACCGGACCCCGAGGACCCGGTCCTGTGCGCGCAGCTGGCGGCCGTCCGCGACCGGCGCAGCCCCGGCGCCCCGCTCGGCGGCATCGCGGCCGGGCTCGCGGCGTGGGCCCAGCTGCACGGGCTCGTCGCCCTGGAGATCCACGGGCAGACCGATTTCGTCCTCGGCAGCGGGGCGGAGCTGTTCGGGCACTGCGTCGAGCGGCAGGTGCGGGAGCTGGGGCTGCGCGCGGGGCGGTGACCGCCCGGGCCGTGTGCCACGAACGGCACGGTCGTCCACCGGGCCGGGACGAGCGTGCCGTTCGTGGCGCCGACGGGGCGGGCCTGCGACGCCGCCCCGACCTCTCCCGCGGCCGGTGCCCGCCCCGCACGTAGCATCGGCCGACGTGATCCCCAACGTCCTCGCCGCCCGGTACGCGAGCCCCGAGCTGGTCCGCCTGTGGTCGCCCGAGCACAAGATCGTGCTGGAGCGCCGGCTGTGGATCGCGGTGCTGCGCGCGCAGGCCGAGCTGGGCGTCGACGTCCCGGCGGGCGTGGTCGAGGACTACGAGCGGGTCGTCGAGCAGGTGGACCTCGCGTCGATCGCCGCGCGCGAGCGCGTCACCCGGCACGACGTCAAGGCGCGCATCGAGGAGTTCTGCGCGCTGGCCGGCCACGAGCACGTGCACAAGGGCATGACCAGCCGCGACCTGACGGAGAACGTCGAGCAGTTGCAGGTCCGGCTCTCGCTGGAGCACGTGCGGGACCGGACCGTCGCCGTGCTGGCCCGGCTCGCCCGCCGGGCCGCCGAGCACGCCGAGCTGGTGATCGCCGGCCGCAGCCACAACGTCGCCGCCCAGACCACCACGCTGGGCAAGCGGTTCGCCTCCGCCGCCGACGAGACGCTGGTCGCGCTGGCGCGGCTGGAGGAGCTGCGGGCGCGCTACCCGCTGCGCGGGATCAAGGGCCCGATGGGCACCTCGCAGGACATGCTCGACCTGCTCGGCACGCCGGACAAGCTCGACGACCTGGAGCGGCGGGTCGCCCGGCACCTCGGTTTCGAGGCCACGCTCACCAGCGTCGGGCAGGTCTACCCGCGCTCGCTGGACTTCGACGTGCTCTCCGCGCTCGTCCAGCTCGCGGCGGGGCCGTCGTCGCTGGCGACGACGATCCGGCTGATGGCCGGCATCGAGCTCGCCACCGAGGGCTTCCAGCCGGGGCAGGTCGGCAGCTCCGCGATGCCGCACAAGATGAACTCGCGCTCCACCGAGCGGGTCAACGGGATGATGGTGCTGCTGCGCGGCTACGCCGGGATGGCCGCCGAGCTGGCCGGGGCGCAGTGGAACGAGGGCGACGTCTCCGACTCCGTGGTGCGCCGGGTCGCGCTGCCCGACGCGTTCTTCGCCCTCGACGGCCTCATCGAGACCATGCTCACCGTGCTCGACGAGTTCGGCGCCTACCCGGCCGTCGTGGCCAGGGAGCTGGACCGCTACCTGCCCTTCCTCGCCACGACGGCCGTCCTCATGGCCGCCGTCCGCGCGGGCGTCGGGCGGGAGACCGCGCACGAGGTGATCAAGGAGCACGCCGTCGGCGTCGCGCTCGCGATGCGGGAGAAGGGGCAGGCGGACAACGACCTGCTCGCCCGGCTCGCCGCCGACGAGCGGCTCGGGCTCCCCGCCGGTGCGCTCGACGGGCTGCTCGCCGACCCGCTCGCGTTCACCGGCGCGGCCACCGCCCAGGTCGCGGCCGTCGTCGCGCGGGTGGACGAGATCGTCCGCGCCCACCCCGAGGCCGCCGCCTACACCCCCGGAGCGATCCTGTGAAGTTGCTGCACTCGGGCAAGGTCCGCGACGTCTACCTCGACGACTCCCGGGACCCGGCCGACCTCGTGCTCGTCGCGTCCGACCGGCTCTCGATCTACGACGTCGTGCTGCCCACCGCCGTCCCGGACAAGGGCGCGGTGCTCACCCAGCTCTCGCTGTGGTGGTTCGAGCGGCTGGCCGACCTGGTGCCGCACCACGTCATCAGCCAGGACGTGCCGGCCGAGTTCGCCGGCCGGGCGGTGCGCTGCCGGCGGCTGGAGATGCTGCCCGTCGAGTGCATCGCCCGCGGCTACCTGGCCGGGCTGGGGCTCAAGGAGTACGAGAAGACCGGCACGGTGTCCGGCGTGGCGCTGCCGCCCGGGCTCGTGGAGGGCTCGAAGCTGCCCGAGCCGATCTTCACGCCCACCACGAAGGCCGCGGTCGGCGAGCACGACGAGTTCATGACGTTCGCCGAGGTGGAGGCCCTCGTCGGGGCGGAGCGGGCGGCGCGGCTCCGCGAGCTGACGCTGGCCGTCTACGCCCGGGGCGCGGAGACGGCCGCGGCCGCCGGGATCCTCGTCGCGGACACGAAGCTGGAGTTCGGGCTCGACCCGGCCGGGGAGATCGTGCTCGCCGACGAGGTGCTGACGCCGGACTCGTCGCGGTTCTGGCCGGCCGAGCGCTGGGCGCCGGGCGGGCCGCAGTACTCCTACGACAAGCAGTTCGTCCGCGACTGGTCGGCCGGGCTGGACTGGGACCGCACCCCGCCCGGCCCGGAGGTGCCGCCCGAGGTCGTCGCGGCCACCCGGGCCCGCTACGTGGAGGTCTACGAGCGCCTCACCGGTCGTGAGTGGCGATCGTCGTCCTGACGACCCTCGCCCCTCACGGGCCGTTCATGTCGACATGAGTCCATGACCGGGTGGCCGCCCGCCTGATCGTGTCGCTGTCCGGACTCACCGACGACTCCCTGCCCCGCGGCGCCGCGTTCACCGCGGCCCTCGACGAGCGGGGCGTCGCGGTGTCGCAGCTGTACCGCCCCGGCGCGTACGCGGGGCCCGGGGTGGCGGACGCCCCGCTGGTCGCCTGGCTGCGCGAGCGCCGGGACCGGGGCGACGCGATCGTCCTGCACGGCTACGACCACTCGACCGCCCCGCTCGTCCCGGGCCCGCTCGCCCGCGTGGGGCGGCGCGCGGAGTTCGCCGCGCTGCCCCGGCACGAGGCAGGGCTGCGGCTGCGCGCCGCCCGGCGCACCCTCGGCGCCGCGGGCCTGCGCACCGACGTGTTCGTCCCGCCCCGCTGGATCGCCTCCGCCGGCACCGTGGAGGCGCTGCGCGAGCAGGGGTTCGCCGTGCTCGCCGACGACCACGGCGTGCACCGGCTCGACGGCGGGGGCGGCGTGCGGGCGCGCGTGCTGGGCTTCCGGGTGTCGGGCGAGCGCAGGCCCGTCGCCGACGACCGGCGCGCCGCGGAGGCCTGGCGCGCCCGGCTGCTGCTCGCCGAGGTCGGGCGCACGGCCCGGCGCGGGGGTGTCGTCCGCGTCCACGTCCGCGCGAAGGACCTGCGCCGCCCCGCCCGGGCGACGGCGGCCCTGGCCGCGGTCGACCGCGCCCTGGCCCTGGGCGCGACCCCGGTGACCTACCGCCTCCCCGCCGCGGCCCGCGCCGCCTGAGCGGTCAGAGCTCGGTGGGGACGGCCTCGTCCAGGACCCGCAGGTCGGTGTTCTCCGGGGCGAGGGTCTCGAACAGGCGGTAGAACACCTGCGGCCGCGCGAGCAGGCCCTGGTGGATCGGGACCGCGGTGCGCGGGGCGAGCGAGCGCAGGTAGTCCACGGACTCGGACGCCTTGAGCCAGGGCGCCGCGGTCGGCAGGAACAGCACCTCCACCGGCACGGGCAGGGCCGGGAAGGCGTCGCCGGGGTGCAGGTGGGTGCCGTCGACCAGGTAGGCGTTGTTGGGGATCACCGGGATGTCCGGGTGGATGACGGCGTGCTCGCCGCCCAGGACCTCGATCCGCGCCCCGGCCACGTCGAGGGCGTCCCCAGGGGAGAGCACCTCGTGGTCGGCGTCCAGGTCCCCCGCGGTGCCGGCGTCGACGAGCAGCCGGGCGTCCGGGTTGGCCCGCAGCAGCGCGGCGAGGCGGTCGGCGTCGAGGTGGTCGGGGTGCTGGTGGGTGACGAGGACGGCGTCCAGCCCGGTCAGGTCCTCGAACCCGGACGAGAACGTGCCGGGGTCGACCAGCAGCCGCGCGGCGCCGGTGTCGAGCAGCAGGCAGGAGTGCCCGTAGTGGGTGGTCCGCATGCCGCGCACTGTCCCACCGGCCCGACTCGTGCGCACCCGGACCCCGACTCGCGGGGTCAGGGGTGGGTCAGGAGGCGGGACTCCTCGGCGGGGGAGAGGCCGGCCCGGCGCTCCCGGTCCAGGCCCAGGGCGCGCTCGTGCTCCAGCGCGGCCCGGGCCGTGTCGGCCACGGGACGGCAGCGCAGGCCCGCCGCAGCCGCCGGGGCGGTGTCGCGGGCGACGATGCCGACGTGCGAGGCGGGCAGCCACAGCGGCAGGGAGGACGGCCCGGCCCACGGCCCGACGCCCGCGGCCGCGAGCACGTCCGGTGCGACCGGGACCCGCTCCAGGTCGGCCGCGCCGACGGCCGCGGCGACCTCGTCGAGCACGGCGCCGAGCGTGGTGCGGGGGCCGGAGGCGTCGAACGTGCCGGTCAGCCCGCGCTCGCCGGCCGCGACGATCCACGCCGCGAGGTCGCGCACGTCCACGATCTGCGCGGGCTGGTCCGCCGCGTCCGGCACGACGGCCCGGCCGCCGCGGGCGAACCGGGCGGGCCAGTAGCCGAAGCGGTCGGACCCGTCGCCCGGCCCGCAGATCAGCCCGGCCCGGACGACGAGCGCCCGGTCCCCGGCGGCCTCCCGCACCGCCTGCTCCCCGGCGACCTTGAGCCCGCCGTACACCTCGGGATCGGTGGCCCCGTCGCCGGACTCGCGGCGCGGGACCAGCGGCCCGTCGACGCCCTGCCCGAGCGCCGCGGCGTCGGCGTAGACGCTGACGGTGGAGACGAACGTCCAGTGCGCGGCCGTCGGGGCGAGCGCGTCGAGCGCGTCGCGGACCCACGCGTACGACATCCGCGCGACGTCGACGACGGCGTCGAACCGCTCGCCGCGCAGCGCGTCCAGCCCGCCCGGGACGTCGCGGTCCACGACGACGAGCGCGGCCCCCTCGGGCACCGCGCCGGACTCCCCGCGCGCCGCGCACACCACCTCGTGCCCGCGCGCGAGCGCCTCGGCGGCCACCGCGCGCGAGAGGAACCGGGTACCGCCGAGAACCAGCCACCTGCCCATGACGGGCAGTCCTACCGCCCCGCGGCCCGCCCGGTCGAGAAACGTTCGCGCAGAGCGATGAGTCCGGGCGGGACCGGTCGTCGTAGGGGCATGGACATCGGATACGCGGACGTGAACGGCCTGCACATGTACTACGAGACCCACGGCGACGAGGGGACGCCGCTGGTGCTGCTGCACGGCGGTGTGATGACCGTCGACCTGACCTGGGCCGACCTCATCCCCACGCTCGCGAAGTCGCACCGCGTCGTCGCCGTCGAGTTCCAGGCCCACGGCCACACCGCCGACATCGACCGCGACCTCACCTACGCCAACCTGGCGGGCGACGTCGTCGGCCTGCTCGACCACCTCGGCATCGACCGCGCCCACGTCATGGGGCACAGCATGGGGGGCGCGGTCACGCTCGAGCTCGCCGTGCACCACCCGGAGCGGGTGCTGTCGGTCGTGCCGGTCTCGGCGAGCGTCCGGCCCGAGGGCGCGCACCCCGACCTGTCCGACCCCGCCGCCTTCGCGACGTCCACCCGGATGCCCACCGAGCAGGACTTCGCCGACATGGCGGCGGCCTACGCGCGGACCTCGCCGCACCCGGAGCGCTTCGACGACCTGCCGGGCCGGTCGATGACGTCCATGAACGGGTGGACGGGCTGGACCGACGAGCAGCTCGCCGGGGTCACCGCGCCCACGCTGGTCGTCGTCGGCGACCACGACTTCACCACGACGGCGCACGCGGCCCTGATGCAGGAGCTGATCCCGGGATCGCAGCTGGCGGTCCTGCCCGGCACCACGCACATGCAGGCGCCGCGCCGGGCGGACCTGCTGCTGCCGATGCTGGCGACGTTCCTCACCTGAGCCCCCCGGCACCCGGCCCCACCCGGCCGATCCGGGCCCGCGCCGTAGGCTGGCCGCGTGGCGCGAGTGGTGGTGGACGTGATGCCGAAGCCGGAGATCCTGGACCCGCAGGGCCAGGCCGTGGCGGGGGCGCTGGTGCGGCTGGGCATCGGCGGGGTGGCCGACGTGCGGCAGGGCAAGCACTTCGAGCTCGACGTCGCCGACGACGTCGACGACGCGACGCTCGAGGAGATCGCGGGCACGCTGCTGGCGAACCCCGTGATCGAGGACTGGACGGTCACCCGCGTATGAGGATCGGCGTCATCACCTTCCCCGGCACGCTCGACGACGTCGACGCGAGCCGCGCGGTCCGGTACGCCGGCGCGCAGCCGGTGGCGCTGTGGCACAAGGACCGCGACCTGTCCGGCGTGGACGCGGTGATCGTGCCCGGCGGCTTCTCCTACGGCGACTACCTGCGGGCCGGGGCGATCGCCGGCCTCGCGCCGATCATGACCGAGGTCGTGGCGGCGGCCGGCCGCGGGATGCCCGTGCTGGGCATCTGCAACGGCTTCCAGATCCTGTGCGAGGCCGGCCTCCTGCCGGGCGCCCTCGTCCGCAACGCCGGCCTGCACTTCGTGTGCCGCGACCAGCGCGTGCGGGTGGAGAGCACCGCCACCGCGTGGACGGGCGGGGCCCGCGCGGGCCAGGAGATCCTGGTGCCGCTCAAGTCCGGCGAGGGTCGCTACGTCGCGGACGCGGCGACGCTCGCCGAGCTGGAGGGCGAGGGTCGCGTCACCTTCCGCTACGCCGGTGGCAACCCCAACGGGGCTCTGTCCGACATCGCGGGCGTGGCCTCGGCCGACGGCCGCGTCGTCGGGCTGATGCCGCACCCCGAGCACGCCATCGACCCCCTCACCGGCCCCTCCGACGACGGGCTGGTGCTGTTCACCTCCGTCCTCGGGACGGCGGACGGGGGCTAGCCGGGTGCCGCGCCACGTGCTCCTGGTCGAGGACGACCCCGGTGACGCCTTCCTCGTCGGCGAGCTCCTGGCCGAGGTCGCCCCGGACCTCGGCGTCACCGTCGTCACCTCCGTGGAGGAGGCCGTCCGCGGTCGCCACCTCGAGGGCAGCGACTGCGTGCTGCTCGACCTCGGCCTCCCCGGCTACCAGGGCCTCGACGGCCTGCGCGCCCTGCTGCGCGCCGACCCCGGCGCCGCCGTGTGCGTGCTCACCGGCCTGGACGACGAGCACCTGGGCACCGCGGCCGTCGCGGCGGGGGCGCAGGACTACCTGGTCAAGGGCAAGGTCGACGGCCCGCTGCTGATCCGCGCGATCCGCTACGCCGTCGAGCGGCAGCGGGCCGAGACCTCGGTCCTGCGGCTGCGGGAGGAGCAGCTGGTGGCCGCGGAGTCGGCCCGCCTCGAGCGCGGCCTGCTGCCGACGCCGCTGCTGGAGGGCAGCGGGGTGCGCGCCACCGCGTTCTACCGGTCGGGCCGGGCCCGGGCGGTGCTCGGGGGCGACTTCTTCGACGCCGTCCGCCGCCCCGACGGGGCCGTCCACGCGATCGTCGGCGACGTCTGCGGCCACGGCCCGGACGAGGCGGCCCTCGGTGCCCTGCTGCGCGTGTCGTGGCGGGCGCTCGTGCTGGCCGGGGTGCCCGAGGAGCGGGTGTTGCCGGAGCTCCAGCGGGTGCTGGTCAGCGAGCGCCACGAGCACACCCTGTTCACCACCGTCAGCACGGTCGGCATCGCGGGGGACCGCGCGCGGGTCCGGCTGGCCGGGCACCCGCCGCCGGTCGCGCTGCGGCCGGGGCCCTGCCAGCTGGCGCCGCCCGTCGGCCTGCCGCTGGGCGTGCGCGCGTCCGCCGCGTGGGAGCCGCTGGACGTCGACCTCGACCCGGACTGGGCGCTGCTGCTCTACACCGACGGCCTGATCGAGGGCCGCGGGCCGGTCCCCGACGAGCCGCTGTGGCCCGAGGGCCTGCTCGGGCTGCTCGCCGACGAGCGCGACGGCGACCTGCCGGGCCTGCCGTCCCGCGTCGTCGAGCGGGTGCAGGCGCTCAACGGCGGGCCCCTGTCCGACGACGTCGCCATCCTGCTGCTCTCCCCGGACGGAACGGATTCGTGACCGCACCTGTTCTCGACGGCAGGCGTCCCCGCCGCAGGCTGTCCCCCCTGCGCCCCGCGCGCGGAACGGCCGGGGCCGACCGCACGACGCTGGCCCGGCTGTTCACGGTGAGCGCCACCGTGCTGGCCGTGCTCGGCCTGCTCACGTTCGTGCTGGGCGGGGTGGCGCTGTCCGGGCTCACCGACGCGCGCTCGGTCCTGCTCGACCGCGTCGCCCCGGCGCTGGACGCGGGGCAGCGCCTGTCCGTCTCACTCCTGGACCAGGAGACCGGCGTCCGCGGGTTCAGCCTCACCGCCAGCGAGGAGTTCCTCGCCCCCTACGTCGCGGGTGGTCGGTCCGAGGAGCAGGCCGTGCGGGCGCTGGCGGCCAGCGACATCGCGAACGTCGGGCCGGACCTGCAGGCGGTCGAGGCCGCGGCGCAGCGCTGGCGCACCACCTACGCCGAGCCCGCGATCGCCGCCGCCCGCGCCGGGGCGCCCGCCCCGGACGCCGAGGCGGGCCGCGCGCTCTTCAACGAGGTCCGCGCGGCCACCGACGGCCTCGTCCGCACGCTCCTGCAGGAGCAGGCCGCGGCCCGCGGGGCGGTGACCGCGGCGGCGGGGTTCCTGCTGGTGTCCGCGATCGCCGCCGCGGTGGTGCTGGTGGTCGTCTTCGTGACCGCGGCGACCGGGCTGCGGCGCACGGTGCTGCGCCCGGTCTCCGAGCTCGCCGCGCAGGTCCGGGCCGTCGTCGAGGGGGACCCGACGGCCAAGGTCGCCGTGGACGGCCCGCGGGAGCTGGTCCAGCTCGGCGAGGACGTGGAGGCCATGCGGGTGCGGATCCTGCGCGACCTCGACGCCTCGCACGAGGCCAACCGGCTGCTCGACGAGCAGGCGCGCGAGCTGGAGCGGTCCAACCGCGACCTGGAGCAGTTCGCCTACGTGGCCAGCCACGACCTGCAGGAACCGCTGCGCAAGGTCTCCAGCTTCTGCCAGCTGCTGCAGCGCCGCTACGGCGGGCAGCTCGACGACCGGGCCGACCAGTACATCGGGTTCGCCGTCGACGGTGCCCAGCGCATGCAGCAGCTGATCAACGACCTGCTCTCCTTCTCCCGCGTCGGCCGCACGACCGAGGGGTTCGCCCCGGTGCCGCTCGGCGACGTCGTCGCCAGCGCGGTGGGGCAGCTGGAGACCCTGCGGGCCGAGGCGGAGGGCGAGATCGTCGTGGCCGACGACCTGCCCGTCGTCCTCGGCGACCCGGCGCTGCTGCGCCAGCTGTTCGTCAACGTCGTCGGCAACGGCCTGAAGTTCCGCCGTGACGGCGTGCCGCCGGTGATCCGCGTCGCCGCGGAGCGCGACGACGAGGAGTGGGTCGTCACGGTCACCGACAACGGCATCGGGATCGACGAGGAGTACGCGGAGAAGGTGTTCGTCATCTTCCAGCGGCTGCACGCCCGCGACGTCTACCCGGGCACGGGCATCGGCCTCGCCCTGTCCAAGAAGATCGCCGAGTTCCACGGCGGCCGCATCCGGCTCGACCGTCCCGACGGCCCCGGCACCGTCGTCCGCATCACGCTCCCCGTCCCCAGCACCCCCGTCCCCGAGAGGGCCACCGCATGACCGACGAGCCACGCATCATCAACGTCCTGCTCGTGGAGGACGACCCGGGCGACGTGCTGATGACCCGGGAGGCGTTCGACGAGTACCTGCACAACCGGCTCGACGTCGTCACCGACGGGGCCGAGGCGCTGGTCTACCTGCGCCAGCAGGACCAGTACGCCGACGCGCCGCGCCCCGACCTCGTCCTGCTCGACCTCAACCTCCCGCGCCGCGACGGCCGCGAGGTGCTGCGCGAGATCAAGGACGACCCGGACCTGCGGCACATCCCGGTCATCGTGCTCACCACCTCGCAGGCCGAGGAGGACGTGCTGCGCAGCTACCAGCTGCACGCCAACGCCTACGTCACGAAGCCCGTCGACTTCGACGGCTTCATCGAGGCGATCAAGCAGATCGACCACTTCTTCGTCTCCGTCGTCAAGCTCCCGGGCACCCGCGGGGCCTGAAACCTCGCGCGCCACCCCCGCCCCGGCGGCTAGCGTCCCGCCGGGGGACGGGGGAGGGAGATGCAGCCGCTGGGGTGGCGCCGGCTCGCCGGCCGGTCGGGCACGGTCGCCGTCGCCGTGGCCGTCGTGGCGGCCGCGGCGGAGACGGTCGCCGCCGTCGTGGTGGGCGAGGTCGCCGCCGCGTCGAGCGCCGGGCTGGTGACGGCGCTGGCCGTGCTGCTCGGCGGGGCGGCCGTGCTGGACACGGCCGGGCGGGTCGCGCTCTCGGGCGCCGTCGCCAGGGCCGAGGGCGTGCTGCGGGCCGACCTCGTGCACACCGCCCTGCACCAGCCGCTCCCGGCGCTGCAGGAGCAGGCCGTCGGCGAGCTGCTCGACCGCATCGACGACGACACCCGCCAGCTCGGCAGCCTGGTCCGCCGCACCGGGTGGGAGATCGGGCGGGCCGGGATCCGCTCCGTGCTGTCCTGGGTGGCGGCCGGGCTGACGTGGTGGCCGGCGTGGATCGCCTTCCCCGTCGCGGCCGTGCTGGTGGTGGCGCTCGTCCGCCCGCTCACCGGGCTGCTGGCCCGGTGCAAGCTCGCCGAGGAGGCGGCCTGGTCCGAGCACTCCGCCCAGCTGGAGGAGGCCGTCGCGGGCCGGGACGACGTGCGCTCGTCGCTCGGCCAGGCGCACGTCGTCCGCGCCTTCGCCGCCCGCGCGCGGGAGGTGCTCCTCCGCGTCGCCGCCACCCGCACCGCGTCGACCCGGGCGAGCCTGCGCACCGGGCTGGTGCTGCACGCCGTGCTCGCGGGCGTCGCCGTCGCCGGGGTCGGCCTGGTCGGGCGCGGCGCGCTCGGCGTCGCGGAGCTGGTGACGCTGTGGCTGCTCGTGACCGCCTTCGCCGGGCAGCTCACGCAGGTCGCGCAGCGGCTGCCCGAGCTGCAGGCCGGCATCGGCGCGGTGACCCGCATCGACGGCCTGCTCACCGCGCCCCAGCAGCCCGCGGGCGGCGCCCCCGTGCCGGACGGCCCCGCGGGCGTGGAGTTCCGCGGCCTCACCACCGGCTACCCGGGCGGCTTCACCCTCGACGGGATCGACCTCGCCGTGCCGGCCGGGACCCACTGCGCGCTCGTCGGGCGCACCGGCGCGGGCAAGTCGACGCTGGCCGCCCTGCTCTCCCGGGTGCTGGAGCCGCCGCCGGGCACGGTGTTCGTGGGCGGCCGCGACGTCACGACGCTCGACGTGACGGCCCTGCGCCGCGCGGTCGGTGTCGTCACCCAGCGCACCGAGGTGCTGGCCGCGACGTTCGAGGAGAACGTCACGCTGTTCGCCGACGTGTCGGAGGGCGCCGTCGCGACCGCGGTGGCCGCGCTGGGGCTCACGGACTGGGTCGCCTCGCTGCCCGACGGGCCGCGCACCCGGCTGGGCGGCGAGGGCACCACGCTGTCCGCGGGCGAGGAGCAGCTCGTCGCGTTCGCCCGGCTGCTGGTCCGCGACGTGTCCGTCGTCGTGCTGGACGAGGCGACGGCCCGGATGGACCCGCAGACCGAGCGGCTCGTGGAGCGGGCCGCGACCCGGCTGCTCGCCGGGCGCACCGCGATCGTCGTCGCGCACCGGCTCTCGACGGTCCGGCACTGCGACACCGTCGCCGTCCTCGACCGTGGCCGCGTCGTGCAGCAGGGTGACCGGGAGCGCCTCGCCGCCGAGCCGGGGCCGTTCCGCGACCTGCTGGCCGCGGCGGGGGGCCCCGCGACCCCGGCGCCCCCCGCC
>JAPLAT010000638.1 GCA_026393175.1 Pseudonocardiales bacterium | reverse complement strand
CGGGCGGCCGGTCGCCGGGCAGCCCGGGGTCGTGGTCGAGGTGCACGGCGCCCGCCGGCGGGCCGAGCGCCACGGCCGCGGCCCCCGCGAGCGCGTCGGCGGTGCCGTCGTGGCCGAGCACGCCGCACCAGCGGGTGACGGGGGCGGACACGGCGAGCTGGTCGAGGCGCTGGTGCGCGACCCGGTCGCGCTCCGCGCCGGGCACCCGGTCGCTGAGAAGGAGCAGCGGGGCGCGGTCGAGGGTGGCCTGGGCCAGCCCGTTGACCGCGCTGGTGAGCCCGGGGCCGCGGGTGACCACGGCGGCCCCCGGCGTGCCGGTGAGCAGCCCGAACGCCCCGGCTGCGACGCACGCGGCGGTCTCGCCGTGCAGCAGGGTGAACGGGATCCCCTCCGCCGCGGCCGCGCCGATCACGTCCAGGTTGGCCCCGCCGCCGGGCATGCCGAACAGCCGCCGCACCCCGGCGGCCCGCAGCCCGCGGCCCAGCCCTGTGGCCGGTCCGGCAGCGGGCCGATCAGCGGAGTGTGATCCGGAGCGCACCCGCCTACGCTAACCACATGACGATCAGGGTTGCTCGTTTCCTCGACGTGGCCGACGGGCTGCAGCCGGGTCAGTTCACCATCGGCGACCGGGAGTCGGTCTCCTCGCTGGCCGATCTGGACCCGGTCTACCGGCAGCTCCTCGACGACCCCGTCACCGCGGTCGTCTCCGTCGAGGGCGGGGACGGCCGGTCCAACCTCACCCCGGTGTGGTTCGACTACGAGGGCGACCTCGTGCTGCTGAACCTGGCCACGCACCGCAAGAAGGTCGACTGGCTGCGCAAGAACCCGACCGCGACGTTCCTGCTCATGAACCCGGCCAACGCCTATCACTGGCTGTCGCTCAAGTGCACGGTCGCCCGCGAGGTGTCCGAGGACGACCCGGACGAGGGCCACCGGGTGACGGCCCAGCTCGACCGGATCTGGACCAAGTACACCGGCAACGAGCCGCCCTACGGGCTGCGCGACCCCTCCCTCGACGAGCGCCGGGTGCTGTTCGAGATGTCGGTGGACCGGATCGCCACGTTCGGCCGGCCCTGAACGATCCGAGGCCGGGCGACGCCGTGGATGCGATGCCTCGCGTGGTCGTCGTCGGCGGGTCGCTCGGCGGGCTCACCGCGGCCCTCGTGCTCGCCGACGTCGGCTGCGACGTCGTCGTGCTGGAGCGGTCCTCGGCGGCGCTGGAGGCGCGCGGCGCCGGCATCGCCGTGCTCGACGAGACCGTGCGCTGGTTCGCCGAGCGCACCCCGACCGAGCCCGACGAGCTGTGCAGCCCGACGGGCACCATCCGGTTCGTCGACGCCGACGGGTCCACGGTGCACGAGCGGGAGCACCGCTACCGCTTCTCGTCGTGGAACACCGTCCACCGGGCTCTGCTGGCCTGCTTCCCGGCGGAGCGCTACCTGCTCGGCCGGGAGGTCGTCGATCTGCGGCAGGACGCCGACGGCGTGGACGTCACGCTGCGCTCGGGCGAGCGCCGCCGCGCCGACCTCGTGGTGTGCGCCGACGGGATCGGCTCCGCGAGCCGGGCGGCCCTGCTGCCCGAGGTCGCCCCCGCCTACGCGGGCTACGTCGCCTGGCGTGGCACCGTGCCGGAGGCGGAGCTCTCCGCGCCCACCTTCGCGGCCCTGCGCGACGCGTTGACCTACCAGGTGCTGCCCGACAGCCACGTGCTCGTCTACCCGATCCCCGGGCCGTCCGGGTCGCTGGTGCCGGGGGAGCGGCTGATGAACCTGGTCTGGTACCGCAACGTCGCCGCCGGCGCGGCGTTCGACGAGCTGATGACCGACCGCCAGGGCCGGGCCCGCCCGGTCTCGGTGCCGCCCGGCGAGCTGCCTGCCGCCGTCGCCGAGCGCTTCCGCGCCGACGTGCGGGCCCACCTGGCCCCGGTGATCGCCGAGGTCGGGACGGCGATCGCCGAGCCGTTCCTGCAGGCGGTGTTCGACATCGAGGTGCCGCGGATGGCGCACGGCCGGATCTGCCTGGTCGGCGACGCCGCGTTCGCGGTGCGCCCGCACGCCGCCGCGGGCACGGCCAAGGCCGCCGCCGACGCGTGGGAGCTGGGCGGGCAGCTCGCCGCGCACCGGGGCGAGCTCGGCCCGGCGCTGCGGGAGTGGGAGGCGCGCCAGCTCGCGCTGGGCCGCGCCCTGCTGCGGCGCAACCGCGAGATCGGCGACGCCTCCCAGAAGCACGGCACCTTCCGCCCCGGCGACCCGGCCCTGCTCTTCGGCCTCCGCGGTCCCGGCCGCTGAGCCGCTCCCGTCACCCGGCCCCCGTCAGCCGACGACGGCCACCGCCCGGGTCGGGCCGCCGTGGGCGCCCTGCAGCTTGAGCGGGAAGCCGACGAAGGTGAACCGGCTGTTCACGACGCGGTCGAGGTTCGCCAGGTTCTCGTAGTGGGTGATGTGCTCGCGGCGGCACATCATGTGGCAGGGGTAGCTCGTGCTCGTCGGGTTGTCCGGGGTCGGGCTGTCCACGCCGAACGTCTTCACCCCCCGCTCGACGATCCACTCGCTCGCGGACGCCCCGAGTCCGGGGAACTCGCTGAGGTAGCGCTTGTCGCCCGCGTACCGGTTCCAGGTGGCGGTGTGGAACAGCACGATGTCCCCGCGCCGCACCTGCACCGGGGACGCGGCCTCGACCCGGTCCAGGTCCTCGGCGGTGATGTCGGTGCCGGGCGCGAACGCGGTGACGTCGAGGCACACGGCGGTGCCGTAGAACAGGTCCAGCGCCATCTTCTCGATGGTCTCCGCGGTCGGGTCCGGGTCCAGGTGGGAGAAGGAGTCGACGTGGGTCGGCCCGTTGTCGTTGAGCATGAACCCGGTGGTCTGGAACGAGAAGCCGCCCTCGAAGCGCGGCGCGGTCTCCTCGTGCGTCGCGTGGTCGAACTGCACGGTCTTGAGGTGGCCGGGGTAGACCTTCATGCCCTCGTAGATGTCCTGCGAGAGGTCGATCAGCTCCATGGTGGGTCCCTTCAGTACATGACGGCGCCGGCGGTGACGTTCAGGTCCTCCCCGGTGATCGACGCGGCGGCGTCGGAGGCGAGGAACGCGCACGCCGCGCCCACCTCGCCCGCCTCCACCAGCCGGCCCAGCGGCGACGCCCCGGTGAACGCGGCGAGCGCCTCCTCGGTGGTGATGCCGCGGGCCGCCGCCTGCCGGGCGACCACCTGGTCGATCCGCGGCCCGGCCACCGCGCCGGGGCAGACGGTGTTGACCCGGATCCCGTGCGGCCCCAGCTCGAGCGCGAGCGTGCGGACCAGCCCGATCACCCCCATCTTCGCAGCCGCGTAGGGCGTGCGGCCGTGCAGCGGGCGCTTGCCGGTCATCGACGAGATGGCGATGAGCGACCCCGCGCCGGCCTCGACGAGCCCCGGCACGAACGCCCGGAACGTGAGGAACACCCCGTCGAGGTCGGTCGCGACGCAGTCGCGCCACTCGGCGAGCGCGATCTCGTGCAGCGGCGCCGTCGGACCGGCGATCCCGGCGTTGGCGACGACCGTGTGCACCACCCCGAGCTCGCTCGCGGCGCGGGCCATGTCCGCCACGGACGCCTCGTCGCGGACGTCGCAGGCCAGCGGCAGCGCCGTGCCGCCGCCCGCCTCGACCTCCGCGACGGTCTCCCGCAGCGTCCCGGGGTCCCGCGCGGTCACGGCGACCCGGAACCCGCCCGCGGCGAGCGCGACGGCGACGGCGCGCCCGATGCCGCGGTTGGCCCCGGTGACGACGGCGACCCGCGCGCTCACGACGCCCCTCCCGACGGCAGGAGGCGACGGTGTGGCGGGCCCGGGACCCCCCTCACCCCCCGGCCGCCCGGATCGCCGCCCGCAGCCGGTCCGGGGTCATCGGCAGCTCCGTCACGCGGACGCCGAGCGGCGCGAGCGCGTCGTTCACCGCCACGTTGATCGCCGCGGGCGCCATCATCCGGCCGCCCTCGCCGCCGCCCTTGATCCCGTGCAGCGTGTAGGGCGACGGGGTCTCGTGGTGCCCGATCCGCATCTCGGGCACCTCCATCGCGGACGGGATGAGGTAGTCGAGGTAGCTGGAGGTGAGCAGCTGCCCGTCGTCGTCGTAGACGAACTCCTCGTGCAGCGCGGTCCCGATGCCCTGCGCGGTGCCGCCGACGACGTGCCCGGCCAGCGAGCGCGGGTTCACCAGCGTGCCGCAGTCGTGCACGGCGGCGTAGGCCAGGAACGTGACGGCCCCGGTCTCGACGTCGACCTCGACCACGGGCACGTGGCAGGCGTGCCCCATGAACGGGTAGAAGACGCCCAGGTCGCTGCGGTCGGCCGAGGGCATCGTCGTGTACGGGTGGTCGAAGACCGTGGACTCCTCCAGGCCGGACTCGACGTCGGCGGGGAAGCTGTGCTTGAACAGGTGCAGCATCACCGCGATCTCGGCGAGGGTCTTGCGCTGCTCCGGCACGCCCGCGACCTGGTAGCCGCCGTCGACCCACTCCAGGTCGTCCGGGTCGACCTCCAGCAGGTGCGCGGCCGCCCGCAGCGCCTTCGCCTTGATCTTCGCGGTGGCGCCCTCGACGGCGCCGGCGAGCATGACGGTGGTCCGCGAGCCGCCCGGGCCGGTCGCGGGCAGGCCATTGCGGCTGCCCTGGTAGACGATCGAGACCGAGTGCGGGTCGCAGTCGAACTCCTCCGCGACGAGCTGGGCCACCATCGTCTCCGGGGAGTTGCCCCAGAACGCGCAGGAGTACAGCGTCGCGGTGATGCCGCCGGTGGCGTCCACCTTCAGCGTCACCGACTCCGGCATCGACGTGACGGGGGCGCCGGGCTCGTCGAACCAGAACCAGAACTCCGTCGCGGAGAACACCGAGCGCTCCTGCGCGGTGATCAGCCCGATCCCGATGTAGCGGCCCTCCTCGCGGGCCCTGGCCTGCTCGGCGCGCCAGTGCTTGTAGTCCGAGAGCTCCAGCGCCTTGTCCAGGACCGCGTCGTAGTCGCCGGAGTCGTAGACGTTGCCCGTGGGGATGAAGTGCGGGAACTCGCGGATGAAGTTGTGGCGGCGGATCTCCACCGGGTCCATGCCGATCTCGCGCGCGGCCTTGTCGACCACCTGCTCCAGCATCCAGTTGTTCACCTCGGAGCCGAAGCCGCGGTAGGCGCCCTGCTGGTTCTTGTTGGTCAGGGCCGCCCGGACCCGGTACCGCACCCCGGTCATGCCGTAGGGCCCGACGACCTGGGCGAGCGCGTTGCCGTGGTGGCCGACCCCGAACTGGATGTAGGCGCCGTAGTCCTCGACGGTGTCGATGTCGATGGCGCGGATCGTGCCGTCGCGCATCACCGCCAGGCGCACGTCGTACACGCGGTCGGAGCCGTGGTGGTCGCAGTTGGAGATGTTGTCGACGCGGTCCTCCAGGTACTGGACCGGGCGGCCGACCTCCCGCGAGCACATCCCGGCGATCACGGCCGGCTTGGTGGCGAACAGCTTCGAGCCGAAGCTGCCGCCTGCCGGCACCGGGCGGACGTCGAGCTTGTTGGCCGGGATCCGCATGGTCCCGGCCACCATGAACAGGTAGCTGGTGAAGCTCAGCGAGTTGGTGTGCACGGTCAGGTCGCCGGTGGCGTGGTCGAAGTCGGCGACGGCGCCCACCGTCTCCAGGGGCTGACCGCCGGAGCGGTGCCAGCGCAGCCGGTCGGTGACGACGACGTCGGCCTCGGCGAAGGCGCGCTCGACGTCGCCGAAGTCGAACGTGCGCTCGTAGGCGCAGTTGGAGCCCAGGTCGTCGTGCACCAGCGGGGCACCGTCCTCCAGCGCCCGCTCCGGGTCGACCACGGCGGGCAGGGGCTCGTACTCCACCTCGATCAGCGCGAGCGCGTCCTCGGCGAGGTAGCGGCTGTCGGCGACGACGACCGCGACGCCCTCGCCGACGTAGCGGACCTTGTCCACGGCCAGGCAGCGCCAGGTGTGCGCGGCGGGGTTGGGGCCGAAGTCGGGCAGCGGGTCGCACAGCTCGGCGGCCTGCGCCCCGGTGATGACGGCGTGCACGCCCGGGGCGGCGAGCGCCTCGACCACGTCGATCCCGGCGATCACGGCGTGCGCGTGCGGGCTGCGCAGCACCGCGGCGTACAGCATCCCGGGCAGCGTCATGTCGCCGATGTAGCCGCCGCGCCCGCGCAGGAACTTCGGGTCCTCCACGCGGCGGATCGACTTCCCGACCCAGGTGCGGTCGGTCTTGTGGGTGCGCACGGGCGGCGCGGGCGGGCGGTCGACGGCGGTCACCGGGCCACCTCCGAGCCCGTCATCCGGGCCGCGGCCGCGCAGACGGCCTCGGTGATGAACTGGTAGCCGGTGCAGCGGCACAGGTTGCTCGCGATGCCCTCGCGGACCTGCTCGGGCGTGACGTCGGGGTTCTGCTCGACGATCTCGCAGGCCCGCATCAGCATCCCCGGCGTGCAGTACCCGCACTGCAGGCCCTGCTTGTCCCAGAACTCGTCCTGCAGCGGGTGCAGCTCGGCGCCGTTCGCCAGCCCCTCCACGGTGCGGATCTCCGCGCCGTCGGCCTGCACGGCGAACGTCGTGCAGGAGCGGATGCTGCGCCCGTCGCGCAGCACCGTGCAGGTCCCGCAGACGCCGTGCTCACAGCCCACGTGCGTGCCGGTCAGCCCCAGGTCCTCGCGCAGCACGTCCACGAGGAGCTTGCGCGGCTCCACCGAGACGGTCGACGTGCGGCCGTTGACGGTCAGCGTGACGTCGTGGCGGTCCATGGCGTTCACCTCCGGTCCTGGGCGCGCTGCAGCGCCAGTGCGATGCCGCGCCGCAGGGTGCTGCGCGCGATGTCGGTGCGGGTCTCGCTGCTGCCGTGCACGTCGCCCGCGGGGGACAGGTCCGCGGCCGCGGCGTCGGCCGCGGCCCGGACGGTGTCCGCGTCCGGCGCGGTCCCCGTGAGGGCCTGCTCGGCCGCGGCGGCCCGGACCGGGGTCGGCCCGACCCCGCTCAGCGCGACGGACGCGCGGGTGACCGTGTCGCCGTCCAGCTCGACCACCGCCGCGACGCCGACGAGGGCGAACGTGCCGTGGGTGCGCGTGAACTCCACGAAGGCGTGCCCGCCCGCGCGCCGCGGGACCCGCACCTCGGTGAGGATCTCGTCGGCCTCCAGCGCGGTGGAGAACGGGCCGCGGAAGAACGCGTCCGCGGCGATGCGCCGCGTCCCCCGGGGGCCGGCCACGACCAGCTCGGCGTCCAGCGCGAGCGCGACGGCGGGCAGCTCGGCGGCGGGGTCGGCGTGTGCGATGCTGCCGCCGACCGTGCCGCTGTTGCGGATCGGCGCGTGCGCGACGTAGCCCAGCGCCTCGGCCAGCAGCGGGGCGACGACCGCCACCTCCGGCGAGTGCTCGGCCTCGGACTGGCGGACCATCGCCCCGATCACCAGGGTGTCGCCGTCGGTGCGGATGTGGCCGAGCTCGTCGATCCGACGCAGGTCGACGAGCCAGCCCGGCTGCGCCAGCCGGAAGTTCATCAGCGGCACGAGGCTCTGCCCCCCGGCCAGGACCCGGGCGTCGTCGTCGGCGTGCGCGCCCAGCAGGGCGACGGCCTCGGCCACGCTCGTCGGTGCGGCGTAGTGGAACGGCGGCGGTTTCACGGGCGACCTCCTCGTCGGGACCGGCCGTCCGATGGTGGCCGGTCCCGTGGCCGCCGACCATGTGCCGCGACCCAGGGGAACCGGACACGTCCTGGGTCGGGGCACAGTCCCGCCGCCGCGACGGATCGGCCGTGGCGGGCGGTGCAGCGTCGCCGGTGCGGCCGTCGCCGGCCCGTCCACATCGCAGCGGGGTGACATTGCTGCGACTGGATCGGAGCGGTGTCACCCTGCTGCGATGCGGGCGGGGCCGGGCCGGCACCCCGCGGCCGGGGCGGCGGGGTTACGGGTCGTCGGTGCGGGCGACGTCGCGCAGGGTCAGCGCGAGCTGCAGGTCCAGCCGCGTGTCGGTGCCGCGCAGGCTGCGCCCCAGCAGCTCCTCGACGCGCGCGAGCCGGTAGCCCACGGTGTTGGGGTGCACCACGAGCTCCCGGGCGGCGCCGCGGGTGGAGCAGCCGGCGGCGAGCCACGCGCGCAGGGTCGGGAGCAGGTCGCCGCCGCGCCGCGCGTCGTGCGCCGCGAGCGGGTGCAGCAGCGCCCCGGAGAAGCGGCGCAGCGCGTCGGGGGTGCCGTCCTCCAGCAGCAGCGCGGTGAGCCCGAGGTCGCGGACGTCCACGAGGCCCCCCGGCCGGGCGGCGCGGCGCAGCCGCACGGCGCCCCGCGCCACCCGGAACGCGGTCGCGTAGGCGGCGACGGTGTCGGCGGCCGGGCCGATCGCGATCGTCGCGGTCCGCCCGGGGAGCGCCTGCTCGACGTGGGCGAGTACGGGGCCGAGGACGTCGCCGGGATCGGGCCGGTCGGCCAGCAGCAGGACCTGCAGGCCGTCGTGCGAGCCGAGCAGCAGCGGCCCGGCGGGCCCGGCGCCCGCGCGCACGAGCTCGGCCAGCCGAGGCGCGGGCCCGGGCGGGTCGAGCGCCAGCACGGCGACGACGTGCGGCCGGGTGAGGTCGTGCCCCAGCGCGGCCGCCCGTTCCAGCACGCCCTGGGGCTGCTGCGGGCCGCCCGGGTGCAGCAGGTCGCCGACGAGGTCGCCCGAGAGCCGCTCCTCGACGTCGAGCAGGTGCCGCCGCTTCACCGCCTCCAGCGCGACGACCAGGGCGAACCGCTCGATCACGCGGCGCTCCACCGGCTCGGGTGCCGCGCGCGGGTTGGTCACCCACAGCCGGGCGGGGAGCTCGCCGCCGACCACGACCGGGGCGACCCAGACCCCGCCCGCCGACCCCGCGGGGTGCCCGACCGCGGACGCCCCCGGCCGGCCCGCCTGCCCGGCCCGGACCTCCACGACCTGGTACCCGCGGTCGAGCGCGTCGAGGGCGTCGCGCACCGGACGGCGGCGCCGCGCCGCGCCGGCGGGCGGCGGGTGGTAGCCCCGCTCGGGCGCCCTGGCCAGGGGCCTGCCGTCCGGGTCCTCGATCGTGACCGACGCGCCGAGTGCCTCGGCGAGCGCGGTGACCAGCCCGGGCAGCCCCACCCCGTCGAGCACCAGCTGCATCAGCCCGCGGTGCTGGTGCTCGGCCCACTCCGCGACCGCCCGGCTGCGGTGCAGCTCGGCGTTGGCCCGCGAGAGCTCGGTGATGACGTCCTCCTGGGCGCCGCGCAGCCGCGCCGTCTGGAGCGCGAGCGCGGCCTGGTCGGCCAGCAGCTCGACGAGCTCCACCTCGGGCGGGCCGAACTCCCGCGCCGCCACCGAGTAGGCGACGATCACGCCGAGCGGGTCCGGCCCGGCCGCGTCCAGCGGGGCGGCGATGAGCGCGCGGTAGCCCTGCCGGGGGGCGAGGTGGCGCAGCCGCCCGTACCGGTGGGCGTCGCCGACGTCGGGGACGGCGACGGTGCGGCCGTCGCGGAAGGCCTCGGCGGCGGGGGAGTCCAGGTGCGGTCCGGCCGGGTGGATCAGCAGCGAGCCGACCTCGCTGACCATCGCCACGTAGTCGCGGGACAGCCCGGACGACCCGGCCACCCGCAGGTGCCCGCGGTCGGGCCCGGCCAGCATGACGGCGCAGTACTCGAAGCCGATGAGCGCGCAGGCCTGCTCGGCGACCCGGGCCAGCACCCGCTCCAGGGGCTCCGCCGCGTTCACCGCCCGCGTGACGTCGCCGACCGCGCTCATCCACGACCGCAGCGTCGACGGCACCTCCGGTGCACCCACCCCCGCAGCGTGGCCCCGGCCCGGCGGCACGGCAAGGGCCGGGTGGAGCACGGCCGGTCGGCCGGGGGCCGGGCCGCGGGCCACCGCTCGCGCGGGGTCCCCGACCCGGCGTCCGATGCGCGCATCGCGGCGATCCCCGGGGAGCAGGGTGTCCGGCGGACGGCGCGGAGGTGAGCAGGACGACCCAGCCGGCCGGCCGGCAGCCGTCGCACGGCGTCCCGGACGTCGGACGGCCGTCCCGATCGTGGGTGGAGCCCTCCCACCTGCCCGCCACTGGGGTAGGAAGGGCGGGTGAGCCGCATCAACGACGTCGGCGGCATGACGGGTTTCGCCGCGATCGACGAGGAACCGGGCGAGCCGCCGTTCCACGCCGACTGGGAGGCGCACGTCTTCGCGCTCAACGGGGCCCTGATCGGACGGGGCGTCTACAACCTCGACGAGTTCCGGGACGCGCAGGAGCGGCTGCCGGTGCCGGAGTACCTCGGTGCGTCGTACTACGAGCGGTGGTTCGCCGCGATCCGCACGCTGCTGGTGGAGAAGGGCCTGGTCACCTCGGCCGACCTGGAGCTCCCGGATGCCTGACCGGTTCGGCCCCGGCGACCGGGTCCGTACCCGCGTGGTGGACGTCGACGGCCACACCCGCCTGCCGCGCTACGTCCGGGGCGCCGTCGGCACGGTCGTCGAGCGGGCGGGCGAGCATCCGTTGGCCGACGCCCGGGCCCGCGGCCACGACCCCGAGCCGCACGCCGTGCACCACGTCCGCTTCGCCGCGGCCGACCTGTTCGGCGCGGGTGACCACGCCGTCGTGGTCGAGCTGTGGGAGGACTACCTGGAGGAGGCGCCGTGAGCGGCGACCACGCGAGCGCGCCGGTCGCGGCCCGCGTCCGGCACGTCGAGGCGCTGCTGGAGGCGCGTGGCCTGCTCGACCCCGGCGAGATCGACGCCCGCATCGAGGCGTTCCTGGCCGGGGGCAGCCCGGCCCAGGGGGCGCGGGTCGTCGCCAGGGCGTGGACCGATCCGGGCTTCGCCGCGCGCCTGCTGGTCGACGCGAACGCCGCGCTCCGCGAGCTCGGCCTCTCCATGGCGGGCGGCCTGCAGGAGCAGCGGCTCAAGGTCGTGGCCAACGGTCCCGACGAGCACCACGTCGTCGTCTGCACGCTGTGCTCGTGCTACCCGATCGCGCTGCTCGGGCCGTCGCCGGGGTGGTACAAGAGCGAGGCGTACCGCTCCCGCGTGGTGCGCGACCCGCGGGGCGTGCTGCGCGAGTTCGGCCTCGACCTCCCCGCCACGACCTCGATCACGGTGTGGGACGCGAGTGCGGAGTCGCGCTACCTGGTGCTGCCCCGCCGGCCCGACGGCACCGACGGGCTGGCGGAGGCCGAGCTCGCCGGGCTCGTCACGCGCAAGGGACTGATCGGCACCGCGGCGGTGTGACCGGCCGGGGAGCCGGTACGTGGCGTCGCGCGATCACCGGTCGGCGTGCGGCCGGCGCTCCCCCGCCCCGCGCGGTCAGGTCTGGCTGCCCGTGCTCAGGTCCGCCTCGTCGTCCGTCGGCGTCGTCCTCGCGGGTGGGGTGTCCGCCTGCCGTCGCCGGACCGGCTCGGCCACGGGCACCGCGACCCGCTCCTGCCGCAGCCCGACGATCAGCGCGAACATCATCGCGAAGACCAGCAGGAAGATCGGCAGGCCGATGACCGTGATGACCTCCTGGAGGGCGGCCAGCCCCGCCTCCCCTCCCAGCACGATCAGCGAGGCGGCCAGCACGCCCTCCGACAGACCCCAGAACACGCGCTGCCGCGTCGGCCCGGCCTCGCCGTCGCCCGAGCAGAGCATGTCGACCACCAGCGACGCGGAGTCCGACGAGGTCGCGAAGAACAGGGCGACGACCACGACGGCGATGCCCGAGACGAGGGTGGCGGCCGGGAACTGGTCGAAGAACGCGAACATCGCCAGCGGGACGCTGTCGGCCACCGCGGCGGAGAGCGGGCCGCCGGTGCCGCCGATCCCGTCGATCTCCATCGCCGACCACCCGAAGACGACGAACCAGACGAGGGTGAAGGCCGCAGGCGCCACCAGGACGCCGCCGACGAACTGGCGGATGGTGCGACCGCGCGAGATGCGGGCGAGGAACACGCCCATGAAGGGCGCCCAGGTCACGGTCCAGGCCCAGTAGAAGACCGTCCAGCCGGCCTGCCAGCCCCATCCGCCCTCGTCGGTGAACTGGGCCATGGAGTCGTTCCAGAACGACAGGGGGACGATGTCGCCCGCGTAGATGCCGATGCTCTCGATGAGCTGGCGCAGCAGGAACACCGTGTCACCGGCGATCAGGACGAACAGCATCAGCCCGACGGCCATCAGGATGTTGAGGTTCGACAGCCTGCGCACGCCCTTGTCCAGCCCCGCGACGATCGACAGGGTCGCCACGAGGGTCAACGTGGAGATGATCAGCACCTTCGGCCACACCGCGTCGGGCACGCCGGTCAGCGCGGTGAGTCCGGCGTTGATCTGCGAGGTGCCCAGCCCCAGGGAGACCGCCACCCCGAAGAGGGTCCCGAGGACGGCGAAGACGTCGATGGTCTTGCCGATCCGCCCGTGGATCCGCTCCTTGAGGAACGGGTAGAACACCGACGAGACCCGCATCGGCAGGTCGTAGCGGTAGATGAAGTACCCGAAGGCCAGGCCGGGCAGGGTGAAGATCGCCCAGGTGTGCAGGCCCAGGTGGTAGAGCGAGATCCCCATCGCGTCCTGCGACGCCTCGACGCTGTAGGGCTCCACCCCGGGGAACGGGGGTTCGGAGAAGTGCGAGATCGGCTCGGCCACGCCCCAGAACATCAGCACGGTGCCGATGCCGCCGGCGAACAGCATCGCGAACCACGACACGTTCGAGTACGCGGGGCGGTCGTCGTCCTTGCCGAGCCGCAGGGTGCCGTAGCGGCTGACGGCGACCCAGACGAGGAAGATCAACCAGCTCGTCACGCCCAGGATGAAGAACCACCCGAGGTTCGTGGTGATCCACTCCCGGCCCGCGCCGAACGCCGCGCCGATCGGCTGCTGGAACGACAGCAGCAGGATGAGGAACACCACCATCAGGCCGGCGGACCAGAAGAAGATGTGGGGATCGGTCCGTAGTCCGAGTCGTCGGGCGAGTCTGTCCACAGATCGGCGCTCCATCCCGCGACGGTCCACCGGGCGGACTGGGCGTGGAATCGATGCGGCGAGGTGCGGCGGACCGTCGACGCGACCAGGGTCCGCCAATTCGCCCATTCGTGTCCAATCGGGGCACGGCGCTCGCTGGAGCCGTCGCGCGGACGACGTGGCGGGGGGAGCGGAACGAGGTGACCGCCGGCAGGCGGCGGGAAGGGGGTGTATCCCGGCCGCGGCGCGTCCCTCTGTCTGGGCACCACCGCCGCACGAGAGGACCCGCAGTGACCGCCACCGCCTCCACCCCGTCCACCCGCCAGGTCCAGCGGGCCGTCACCGGTGACCCCGACCTCGGGCCGTTCGCCCTGCTGCCGGGCACCTGGGCCAACCGGCCGGGCCTGCCCGGGCGCGGCTGGAACATGATCGCCCTGCCGTTCGCCCAGCCGGCCGGGAGCACGTTCCGCCCGAACTACCGGCTGCTGCTCAACCAGTACGACGAGGTCCTCAACTTCACCCTCGTCGACAAGGCCGTGCCCAACCGCGGCATCGGGCCGGTCGGGGGCGTCGTCGTCAACACCGACCAGACCGTCGTGACGCTGGACTACGAGCAGGGCATCCGGCAGATCAAGGCCGACGACTTCCCCCGGTCGGGCCTCGCCGGCGCACCCGACCTCGCCATCCACCACGAGCCCGGCCTGTTCCTCAACATGCTCGACCAGATCGACGGGCCCGACATCGCCCGCCTCGCGACCATCCCGCACGGCGACGCGGCCCTCGCGCTGGGCACCGCGACCGCGGCGGAGGGCGTGCCGGCGATCCCGACCGTGAACGCCCTCCCGATCGGGGTCGACCAGGACGTCGACGGCAACCCGTACCTGCTGCCGTACAAGCACTTCCGGGACGCGCCGTTCGAGGGGCTGTTCGATCCGACCGACCCGACGGCGCTGCTGACCGCCGCCAACCAGGACCCGGCCATCACGATCCACCGGACCACGAAGCTGGAGTTCGACACCACCGTCGCCACCGGCGGCATCCACAACATCCCGTTCATCGTCTCCCAGGCCAACGCCTCGGAGATGAAGTCGACGTTCTGGATCCAGGAGATCACCGACGCGAGCGGTGCGGCCGGTCTGCGGCTGCAGTACGTGCAGGTCGTCCAGCTCGACTTCTTCCCGCGCTCCGACGGCGGGCCCGGGCGGATCAAGTGGCCGCACGTCAGCATCAACACGCTGGAGAAGCAGTCCGACGTCGCGCCGGCGCCGGGGTACCAGGCGATGCCGTAGACCTTGTGGCAACTGTCGGGTTGCGTTACGGTTGCAACCCAACAGTTGCTATCGAGGGGAGTCGGTCATGGGTTTCCCGGACCGCATCGCGCGCACCGTCCAGCTCGCCCACCCGCCCGCCGCCGTCTGGGCCGCGCTCACCACGGCGGAGGGCCTGGCGTCCTGGTTCGGCGACGAGGCCGTGATCGACCTGCGCCCGGGTGGGTCCGCCCGGATGGCGTGGGCGAGCGGCGACACCGCGGAGATGCGCGTCGAGCGGGTCGAGGAGCCCGCCGTGTTCGCCTACACCTGGCGCATCCCCGGCCTGCCCGCCGACGACCCGCGCCGCACCTACGTCGAGTTCACCCTCGAACCGGTCGAGGGCGGCACGCGGCTCACCGTCGTCGAGACCGGTTTCGCGCAGCTCCCCGACGACGCCCACCGCGCCGCGTTCGACGGCAACGTCCGCGGCTGGGAGAGCGAGCTCGGCGAGCTGGGCGCCTACCTCGACGCGGCCTGATCCCGATGCCGCCCGAGGCCCCGCCGTCCCAGCCCTCGCCGTCCCGGCCCCCGCCCGCCGAGCCGTCGTCGGGGGAGTCGTCGTCGGGGGAGCCGCCGCCGTCCGGGGCGCCGGACCTGGAGGCCGTCGCCGAGCAGGTCTTCGTCGCGCTGGCCGACCCGACCCGGCGCGCCGTCCTCGCCGCGCTCAGCGCGGGCGGGCCCGCCACGGCCACCGACCTGGCCGCCCGGCTGCCCGTCACCCGGCAGGCGATCGCCAAGCACCTGGCCCTGCTGGCCGAGGCCGGGCTCGTCGGCGCGGAGCCGGGGGAGCGGCGCCGGGTGCGCTACCGGCTGCGCTCCGCGCCGATGCGGGTCGCCCAGCAGTTCTTGGCCGCGCTCGCCCGCGACTGGGACGACCGGCTCGGCGCTCTCGCCCGTCACCTCGACCGCACTCCGCCCGACCACGCCACCAGGGAGAACGAGGAGCCATGACCGACCACACCGCCACCACCGCGCTGCCGCCCGTCGCCGACCGGACGGCCTTCCAGGCCGAGCTGGACCGCCTGCGCGCCCGGGAGAAGGCCCACACCCGGGAGGGCGACGCGATCGCCGCCGCCCGCCGCCGCCTGCCGATGGTCGAGGTGGACGGGCGCACCGGGCTGACCGGGCCCGACGGGCCGCTCACGCTGCTCGAGGCCTTCGAGGGACGCCGCCAGCTCGTGGCCTACTACTTCATGTGGCACGCCGGCCGGCCCGCGGCGGACCAGTGCGAGGGCTGCACCTGGTGCGCCACCCACGTCGCGGAGCTCGCCTACCTGCACTCCCGCGACATCACCTACGCGGTCCTCTGCCAGGGCCCCTACGCGGAGGGGGCGCGCTACCGCGACCTCATGGGCTGGACGGTGCCCTGGTACGCGGCGCCGCCGGCCTCGCTGGGCACCCTGCTCGAGGGGCGGCACGTCGGGATGATGCACCTCGTCTGCTACCTCCGCGACGGCGACCGGGTCTTCGAGACCTACTGGACGACCGACCGCGGCGTCGAGGTGATGGACAACAGCTACGCGCTCATGGACCTCACCGCGTACGGGCGCCAGGAGACGCAGGAGGACTCGCCCGCCGGCTGGCCGCAGCCGTGGGGGGCCGGACCGGACGGGGTGCTGCGCCGGGACGGGCGGCCGATCGCCCAGTGGTCGCGGCTGGCGGACGGCCGCTCCGACGCCCTGTCCTGACCGGCCCGCGCGGGACGGTCGTTCAGCGCCCCGACAGGAGGGTGCGGTCGAGGGCGTCGCGCAGGTCGCCGACCGAGTCGAAGACCTCCCGCGCGCCGGCCTCGCCCAGCTCCTCGGGGGAGAAGCCGCCGGTCCGGATCGCGTAGCCGGGTACACCGGCCCGGCCGGCGGCGACGAAGTCCCAGGTGGAGTCGCCGACCAGCACCGCCCGCCCGCCGCCTGCCTTGGCCGTGGCGGTCTCGATGAGGTCGGGCTCGGGCTTGGTGCGGTCGACGTCCTCGCTCGTGGTCCAGGCCGCGGCGAACGACCGGCCGTCGAACAGGTCGAGGTAGGTCTCGACGTGGTCGGGCGCACCCGAGCTGGCCAGCACGATCGTCAGCCCGCGCCCCGCGACGTCGCCGAGCAGCTCGCGCACCCCGTCGAACGGCCGGACCTCGCCGAGCATCGGCGCGAACTCCTCCGCCCACGCCGAGCGCAGCGCGTCGCCGTGCTCCTTCTCGACGTCGTCCCCGGCGACGGCGGCCACGATCTGGTCCCCGCCCATGCCGATGGCCCGGTGCAGCCGCCACACGGGCAGCACGATGTCCACCTGCCGGAACGCCCGGTACCAGGCGAGCGCGTGCTGGTAGTTGGTGTCGACGAGCGTGCCGTCCACGTCGAACACCGCGGTGTCGACGGCGTCGCCGGAAGGGGCGTGGTCGGTGGGGGCCATGGTGGTCGCGTACCCGCCCCGGGCCCGTCCGACCCCCGTCGGCGGCTCCCCGCCCGCGCGGCAGGCCGTCGGCCCCGGGACGTCATCCGCCGGTGCGCACCCGGTCGTAGCGCAGGCACACCGCTCCGGAGTCGGTCGTCCGCAGGTCCGTCAGGCTCCACGTGGACGCGGGCAGCCCGTCCGGGAAGAACCGCGTGCCGCCGCCCACGAGCTCCGGGCAGAGGACGATGCTCAGCTGGTCGAGCTCGTCGGCCTCCAGCAGGGCCCGGATGACGCTCGCGCTGGACATCACCCAGATGTCCCCGCCCTCCTGGCGGCGCAGCTCCTTCACCAGTGCGACGGGGTCCGTCGCGATGCGCGAGTTCTGCCAGGTCGCCTCGGTCAGCGTCGTGGAGACGACCACCTTCTCGACCGCGTCGAGCCAGCGGGAGAAGGCACGGAAGCGGGGATCGGCGGTCTCGTCGCCGGCCACGGTCGGCCAGTACCCGCCGAAGCCCTCGTAGTTCCTGCGGCCCAGCAGCGCCGTGGTGCTCGTGCTCATGAGCCGCTCGAGGAGGGTGACGGCGCCGTCCGAGGCGGCGTGCCGGCCGACCCAGCCCATGTCGTGGTCGCCGCCGGGGCCCGTGGAGCGGCCGTCGAGGGAGAGGGAGATGTTCCCGACGACGGTGCGGGTCGCGGTGCTGGTCATGTCGTTGCTCCTGGTCTTCGGATCGGCGTGCTGCTGACGACGCAGATGCTCGCCGCGGTGCCGCGGCGGAACATCTGCCGGCGGGCCGATATGCGGCTGCCCGCCCGGCCGATCCGGTGCCAGACTCGGCGCCGATGGCCGACCCCCTCCACCTCCCGCCCGAGCTGACCTCGTTCGTCGGGCGCGGGGCCGAACTCGCCGCCGTGGCCGACGCCCTGGCCGCCCGGAGGCTGCTGACGCTCGCCGGACCGGGCGGATGCGGGAAGACGCGCCTCGCCGCCCGCGCGGCCGCCCGGGCGGCGGCGGACTGGCCGGACGGCGTGTGGTGGGTGGACCTCGCCGAGGAGGGCGACCCCGATGCGGTCGCCGCCCGGGTCGGCCAGGTGGTCGGCGTCCCCGTGCCCACCGGGTCGCGGGCGTCGGTGGCCGCGGTCGTGGGACACCTCCGCCGGCTGTCGGCCCTGCTGGTCCTCGACAACTGCGAGCACCTCGTGCCGGGCGTGGCCCTGCTCGTGGCCGCCGTGCTGGAGCGGTGCCCGTCCGTCGGCGTGCTGGCCACCAGCCGGGCGACGATCGGGATCGCGGGCGAACGCGTGTGGCGGGTCCCCCCGCTGTCCCTCGCCGACGCGCTCGAGCTGTTCCTGGACCGGGCCGGGACCCCCGGCGGTGACGGCGCGGTGCGCGCGGACGCCCGGCGCGTCTGCGACCGGCTGGACCGCCTGCCGCTCGCCGTCGAGCTGGCCGCGGGGTGGGCGGGGACGCTGTCCCCCGCCGAGATCGCGGACTCGCTCGTCGAGCCGTTCGCCCTCCTGGACGGCGGTCCGCGCAACGCGCCCTTCCGGCAGCGCAGCGTGGAGGGTTCCCTGCGGTGGAGCCACGACCTCCTCGACCCGGACGAGCGGGTGCTCTTCCGGCGGCTGGGCGTGTTCGAGGCGGGCTTCACGGCCGACCTCGCCCGCGCGGTGGGTGGCGCCGACCCGCTGGACGACGTCCGGAGCCTGCGCGCACTGCGCGGGCTGATCGAGAAGTCGCTGGTGGTCGCGGACCCGACCGGTCCCGCACCGGCCCGGTACCGCACCCTCGCCGTCGTCCGGGCCTACGCCCTGGCCAGGCTCGCGGAGTCCGGCGAGGCCGACCGGACCCACGACCGGCACCTCGACGCGTACCTGCGGCTCGCCGAGGGACTCCGGCCGCTGCTCGACACCGACAAGGACGCCTGGCGCGCGGCCGTCGGCGCGGAGTACGCCGACATCCGCGTCGCCGTCGGCCGGGGCCTCGGACAGGGGGACACCCGGCGCGGCCGCAGGCTCGCCGTCGCCGTCGCCTGGCTGTGGCACCTGGGGAGCCGCGGCGACGAGGGGCTGCGGTTCCTCCGCCGGGCCGTCGAGGCGGCGGGGGACGAGGAGAGCGTCCTGCAGGCGCGGGTACTGACGGCGGTGGCGCTCGTCGCCGACACGGCGGAGGCCGGTCCGGAGGGGTACGCCGCCGCGGAGGCCGCCGAGGCCATGGCGCGACGCTGCGGTGACGGTCCGACCGCCCGGCTCGCCGGGGTCCTCGCCGCGATCGGCAGGATCGGTGTCGACCTCGACGACGCGCGGCACCGCGCCGTCCGGGTGCGCGACGACGCCCGCGCCACGGGCGACGCGTTCGTCGCCGACGCCGCACAGGTCCTCGTCGGGCTGACCCACGTCCTGCGGGACCGGCACGAGGACGCGGTGGCCGTCCTCGAGCCCGCCGCCGACGCCCTGCTGGCGCGCGGGGACCGCGGCGTCGCGTCGACCGCGCTGGCGACCGCAGCGGTCGCCCGGGCCCACCTGGGCCGGCTCGCCACGGCGGGCGACCTCGCCGCGCGGGCCGTGGCGGCCGCGGAACCCCTCCGCGACCTCCACCGGATCGGGTCGGCCCTGAGCGTGCTGGCCGGGGTCCGCGCGCTGCGGGGCGACCTCGAGGGCGCCCTCCGCGCGCTCGAACCGGTCCGGAGGCTCGTCGACGAGATCGGGCGGTCCCCCTACATCCCGGGGTGGGAGCGGACCGTGGCGTACCTGGAGCTGCGGGCCGGGCGACCGGACGCCGCGGCGCGGTGGTGCCGGAGCGAGGCCGGCTCATCGGTCGACGACGACCTGACACCGGACACCCAGGTCCTGCTGGCCGCGGCCCTGCGCGAGGCCGGCCGACCGGCGGGCGCCCGAGGGCTGATGGAGCGGCTGGCGGAGGTCGCGGCCGCGGCGGGCACGCCCCGCGTCCGCGCGGCCGCGATCGAGCAGCGGGCCCACCTGCTCACCGACGAGGACCCGGACGCGGCCGTCGCCGCCCACCACCACGCGCTCCGTCTCAGGACCGAGCACGGACTCGTCCTGGGAGGCATCGACAGCCTGGAGGCCCTCGCGGCCTCGGCGTGGCGCCGTGGCGCGCCGGAGTCCGCGGCGACGCTGCTGGGGGCGGCCGACCGGGCGCGGACGGAGACGGGGTACGCGGCAGGGGCGGCCCGGCTCCCGCTGCTCGACGATCCGGACGTGGCCGACGCCGTCGCCCGCTGGAGGACGCTGGACCTGCGCGCCGCCGCGGCGTACGCCGGTCGGGCCCGCTGCCCACGCGGGCGGCCCACCTCGGGATGGGGCACCTCACGCCCACCGAGCGCGAGGTCGTCGACCTGGCCGTCGAGGGCCTGTCCAACCCGCAGATCGGCGCCCGGCTCTTCATGAGCCGGGGCACGGTCAAGACCCACCTGGCGCACGTCTACGCCAAGCTCGCGGTCGCGAACCGGACCGAGCTCGCCCGCCTCGCCGGGGACCGCCCCGGACGCGACGGGGTCCGCCCGGACCGGCCCTCCACCGCCGGGCGTCCGCGGTGAGGTGCCCGAGGAGGACGGGCGTCGGCGCGCACGGTGCGCCGGGGTGACCGGACCCGTCACAGCAGCGTCAGCCCGGCGGCGACGGCGAGCGCGAGGCCGAACAGGTAGGTGCCGACGGCGCCGACCATCCGCAGGCGGCCCTCCTCGGCGAGCGAGCCCGCGGTGAGCATCCCCTGGGCGTGCAGGAGCCGCGCGAGCGTGGCGCCGGCGATGAGCGGGACGGCGACGCCGGCCGGGCTGCCGAACCCCACGACGAGGAACAGCACGGCGAGGGTGGGCACGTACTCGGCGGCGTTGCCGTGCGCGCGCTGGGCGATGAGCAGCGGGTCGGCCGGGTCGGTCGGCGCCTGCGAGCCGCCGACGCGGGCGGTGACGCCCCGCATGCGGGAGACGTTGAAGCCGAGGACGAACAGCAGCGCGCCGAGCACGGCGACGCCGGCGACGGCGACGGCCATGGCGACGGTCGAGGTGGGGGTCATGCCGGTGTCCTTCCGGGTGGGGGTGGGGTGGGCAGGGACGCGTCGGGCGCCCGGTCGGCGCTCATCGGTCCGGGCTCATCGGTCGGGGCTCATCGGCCGGTGCTCCGGATCAGCGCGACGCCCAGGCCCAGGGCGCCGGGCACGACGACCAGGGGCGGTACCGGGTCCGCGAACCCGGAGCCGACCAGGGCCACCAGGCCGAGCACCCCGAGCAGGACGCCGACGACCGTCGCCGCCCGGGCCGCCCGGCGGGCGACGCCGGCGGCGCGCACCGCCTCGCCCGCGGACACCAGCGCCACGAGCGCCAGCAGGGACAGCGCCGTCACGAGCGGGACGGTCAGCGGGCCGAAGTCGCGCACGAGCGGGGGCAGGGCGTCCGGGTCGGCGAACAGGCCCAGGCCGAGCAGCCCGTAGGCCCACCAGACCACCAGCGCGGCGACGGCCGACCACCACGCGAGCCTGCTGCCGGTCCCCCGGCGCACGGCTCCGGCGCCGCGCAGCAGCAGCACCGGCGGGAGGAGCAGGAACAGCCCGGTGACCAGCGCGTACACCGGGTGGGCCTGCGTGATGCGGGCCTGCGTCGCGGTCGCCACCGCGTTGACCGCCACGCCCTCGCGCTCCGCGGCCGCGGCCAGGTCCTGCTCGAAGCCGGCCCCGAGCGTCACGGCCGCGGCGAGGTAGCCGATGAGGGCCAGCGCAGTGCCGGTGAGCGCCCACCCGGCCGTCCCCGCCCAGGCCAGGGCCGGCCGGCGCGCGGTCCCCGCGGTCACGACGCCACTGCCGGGCGGATGGAGAGGCGCACGAGGTGCGACGTCAGGGCCGGGCCGAGCCGGTGGACGCCGGCCGGTGCCGGCGCGTCAGAGGTGTTTCGGTGCATGCCGGGACGGTGGCGTCCCCCGCGCGTCCCGACCTCCGTACAGCCGCTGATGTCCGGTACGGATCGTCGCCCGGACGGGTGCCCCGCTGCCCGACCGGCTATCCGGAGAGCAGCAGCACGATCGCCAGCCCCG
>JAPLAT010000284.1 GCA_026393175.1 Pseudonocardiales bacterium | reverse complement strand
GTCGTCGGTGTGCCGGTACCTGGTGCGGCGTTCCAGGGGGCGGGGCAGGGCCACCCCGTCCGCGACGGGGGTGAAGGGCAGGCCCCCCAGCTGCACGGCCCGGCCCCGGGCGGAGCCGCGGCCGGCGCGGGCGGTGAGCGGGACGGCCCGGGTGGCCCCGTCGGGCAGGCCCCCGCCCCGGCCCGCGCGCACGGCGATGCCGTCCGGCCGCGCCGCGACGACGAGCCGCGGAGTGGGGCCGCGCAGCACGAGCGTGTCGTCGCAGAAGCACTCCCCGACCAGTCCGCGGACCTCCGCCCGCCCGACGAGGACGCCGCCGGTGTCGTCGCGGACCAGCGGCACGGGCTGCGCCCGGCCGGCCAGTGCCAGCGCGTGGGCGGCCCGGCCGGACGGCAGCCCGAACAGGGCCGCCACCGCCGAGCGCCCCGCCGGGACGTAGGCCACCTCGACGTCGAGCCGCTCGGACCGCAGCAGGCGCAGCACGACCGCGGCGAGGTCGGAGTCGGCGCCGTGCACGACCACCCGCCGGGGTCCGCCGGCCAGGACGGGGTCGAGGTCGGCGCGGCCGGGGCGGGCCGGCACGGCGACGGTGGGCACCCCGTCCAGCTCCGGGACGCGCCGTCTACCGTGGAAGGGGAGCCGCCGCGCCTGCCCGTCGCCCGCGCAGGTCAGCAGCACCGCTTCCGGATCGATCGCAGCCACCTGATCGGTTACCCTCCCCGCGCTGTCCAGGACTGGAGTGTCACATGCCGGCGATCGTGCTGATCGGTGCCCAGTGGGGCGACGAGGGCAAGGGGAAGGCCACCGACATCCTCGGTGGTCAGGTGCAGTGGGTGGTGCGGTACCAGGGCGGCAACAACGCCGGCCACACCGTCGTGCTGCCCGACGGACAGGACTTCGCCCTGCACCTCATCCCGTCGGGCATCCTCACCCCGGGCGTGAAGAACGTCATCGGCAACGGCGTGGTCGTCGACCCCGGCGTGCTGCTGGAGGAGCTGTCCGGCCTGGAGGCCCGCGGTGTGGACACCTCCGGCCTCCTGATCAGCGCCGACGCGCACTTGATCATGCCGTACCACGTGGCCATGGACAAGGTCACCGAGCGGTTCCTAGGCAAGGCCAAGATCGGCACGACCGGCCGCGGCATCGGCCCGGCCTACCAGGACAAGGTCTCCCGGGTCGGCGTCCGGGTGGCCGACGTGCTCGACGAGAAGATCCTCCACCAGAAGGTGGAGGCCGCCCTCGCGCTGAAGAACCAGATCCTGGTGAAGGTCTACAACCGCCGGGCCCTGGACGTCGACGAGGTCGTCGACTCCGTGCTGCACCACGCGCAGAAGTTCGCCCCCCGCATCGCCGACACCCGACTGCTGCTCAACCAGGCCCTGGAGGCCGGGGAGACGCTGCTGCTGGAGGGGTCGCAGGGCACGCTGCTCGACGTCGACCACGGCACCTACCCGTTCGTGACCAGCTCGAACCCGACGGCGGGCGGCGCGGCCGTCGGCTCCGGCATCGGCCCGAACAAGATCACCCGGGTGATCGGGATCCTCAAGGCCTACACCACCCGCGTCGGGTCCGGCCCGTTCCCGACCGAGCTGCTCGACGCCATGGGCGAGCACCTGCGCAAGGCGGGCGGCGAGGTCGGCGTGACCACCGGCCGGCCCCGCCGCTGCGGCTGGTTCGACGCCGTGATCGGCCGCTACGCGGTGCGCGTCAACGGCATCACCGACTTCTTCCTCACCAAGCTCGACGTGCTCTCCGGACTGGAGTCGGTGCCGATCTGCGTCGGCTACGAGGTCGACGGCCGGCGCGTCGACGACATGCCGATGACCCAGACCGACGTGCACCACGCCGTGCCGGTCTACGAGGAGATGCCCGGCTGGTTCGAGGACCTCTCCCCGTTCCGCACCTACGCCGAGCTGCCGCCCGCCGCCCGCGCCTACGTGGAGCGGGTCGAGGAGCTCACCGGCGCCCCGGTCAGCGCCATCGGCGTCGGCCCGGGGCGCGACCAGACGATCACGCGCGACGTCTGAGCGGTCCGCCGCTCAGTTCGCGCAGGCGCCGGTGTCGACCTCCTGGCCCAGCTGGGCCTGGGGGTTGACGGTCGCGGAGACCTGGGCGTTGGTGAGGACGAAGCCGGTCTCGCTGTCGTCGAGCGCCGCGCCGAACACGACGCCGACGACCTGCCCGTTGACGTCGATCATCGGGCCGCCGGAGTTGCCGGAGCGGACGACCGCGCGGACGGTGTAGACCTCGCGCGAGACCTCGCCGTCGTCGTAGATGTCCGGCCCCTGCAGCGTGATCATCTGGCGGATCTTGCCCGCCGTGGCCGTGAACGGCCCGTCCAGCGGGTAGCCGAGGATGATCACGTCCTCGCCGACGGCGGCGGGCTGCGGGCGGAACTGCAGGGCCGGGGCGTCGAGGTCGGGCACCCGCAGCACGGCGATGTCGATCGACGGGTCGTAGAGCACGACCTCGCCCGGAAGCTCGACGGTGCGGCCGCGGCTGTTCTGCACCTCGACGCCGACGTCGTCGGTCCCGGCCACGACGTGCGCGTTCGTGATGACCACGCCGTCGCCGATGACGAACCCGGTGCCCTCCAGCGCCCGCTGGCAGGACGGGGCGCGGCCGCGCACCTTGAGCACGCTCCCCGCCACGTCCGCGACGACCGGGCTGCCGGCCAGCGCCGGGTCCGGCGGGCCGATCTCCTCGATGGGGGTCTGGTCGAACGGGCGCAGGATGCGCGGGAAGCCGGAGTTGTCGAGCAGGTTGCTCAGCTCGTCGGGCAGGGCGCGGGCGCCGGCCGGCATCACCGAGTCGACGCCGCGCAGCACCTCCGAGCCCTGCACGGCCGAGGCCAGCCCGGGAAAGCTCGCCGAGGCCAGCGGCAGCGCCACCAGCCACGACGCGACGACCACGGTGATCGCCTGGAGCACCGAGCCGAGCGTGGAGTCGACGACGAGCGAGCGCTCTCCCCGGATGCGGTCGCGGATGCGGCGGCCGAAGAACACCCCGGTGGTCTCGCCGATCGCCACCAGCAGGACGACGACGAGGATGCTGACGATGATCCGCGTGGTCGTCGACTCGATGCCGGTCACGAGCACCGGCGCGAGCCGCACGCCGATGACCGCCCCGCCGAGCACGCCGACGAACGACAGGAACGCGACGGCGACGCCGTGCCGCCATCCCGACACGCCGGCCACCAGTGCCAGCGCGATGACGACGAGGTCGACCCAGGTCACCGTCCGGTCTCCCTCATGATCCCGCGTTCTCCTCGTACCCGGACCGCGCCGCGGACCACGCCTCGTCCAGCTCCAGCACCCGGCTGGGGTCCCACGGCCGGGCCCACCCACCCAGATCCAACAGGGCGGACAATAGGCCCCCGGTGAAACCCCACACGAGCAGCCCCGAGACGAGGAAGCCCGGCCCCACGAACCCGGACGGGTGACCCACCCTGATCCGCCGCGCGGGGTCCGCGAGGTCCGCGACGGGCACCCGCACGACGGCCGCGGTCTCGCCCGCGTCCACCGCGTGCACGCGGCTCGGCTGCTCCCAGTGCGCGAGCACGGGGGTGACCACGAAGCCCGACGGCGGCACGAACAGGTCGGGCAGCTGGGCGAGCGGGACGACGCCGGACGGGTCGAGCCCGGTCTCCTCCTCGGCCTCCCGCAGCGCGGTGGCGACGGCGTCGGCGTCCCCGGGGTCGGCCCCGCCGCCGGGGAAGGCGACCTGCCCGGCGTGGGTGCGCAGCGTCGCGGCCCGTTCGACGAGCAGCACGTCGGTGCCGTGCCGGGCGTCCTCGCCGAGCAGGATCAGCACGGCGGCGGGACGCCCGTCGTCGGGCGGCGGGATGTCGTGGCGGTTGAGGGTGCGGGCGTCGGCGCCGGCGAGGCCGTCGAGCAGCGGACGCAGGTGCGCAGGGGCCCGCTCGGGTCGCAGCCGCGTCACGACGCGACCGGGGCCGCGACGGCGGCGGCCACCTCGTCGGCGCTGCGGAACGGCGTGGGCGGGTCGACCCGGGTGGCCGTGCCGTCCGGGCGCACGACGTAGGAGTAGGGCAGGCTCGGCGGCACGTCCAGGGCCCGGCGCACCCCGTCGCCGCCGTCGACGGCCGAGGGCAGCCCCAGGTCGAGGTCGTCGAGCAGGCGCAGCGCCGCGCGCGGGTCGTCGTCGACGTCGACCAGCAGCACCGGCACCGCGTCCGGGCGGGCCGCGTACTCGGCGAGGACGGGCAGCTCCTCGACGCACGGCCGGCACCACGAGCCCCAGAGGTTGACCAGCGCGGTGCGACCGGCCGTCGCCGCGCCCAGGTCGACCTCGCCGGGGGCGCCGAGGCAGCCGACGACGAGGCCGGCCAGCGGGCCCGGCGGCACCGGGGCGCCGGTGGGACCCG
>JAPLAT010000132.1 GCA_026393175.1 Pseudonocardiales bacterium | reverse complement strand
TCCTCGTACTCGTCAGGCGCGTCCACGCCTGAGCGAGCTCACGGACGTCGACGCGCCACCCCTGCATCGCCTGCCGGCGGTCGGGGGTTTTTTCATGCCCGACTCACTGCAGAGGCTGAGTACATGACCACCGCCACCCCCCGCTCGGGACCGAAGCCGGCGCCGCCGCCGGGTCGCCCGGCCGCGTCGCCCCCGGCGTCGCGGGTCGACACCGCGGCGAAGCCGGTCTTCGACCGCGTGCCGATGACCGGTGCGCAGTCGCTCGTGCGCTCGCTCGAGGAGATCGGCTGCGAGGTCGTGTTCGGCATCCCCGGCGGCACGATCCTGCCGGCCTACGACCCGCTGCTGGACTCGGTGAAGGTCCGCCACGTCCTCGTCCGCCACGAGCAGGGCGCCGGGCACGCGGCCACCGGGTACGCGCAGGCCACCGGCAAGGTCGGGGTGTGCATGGCGACGTCCGGCCCGGGGGCGACGAACCTCGTCACCCCGATCGCGGACGCGCACATGGACTCGATCCCGCTCGTCGCCATCACCGGGCAGCAGTCCCGCCCGCTGATCGGCACGGACGCGTTCCAGGAAGCCGACATCACCGGCATCACGATGCCGATCACCAAGCACAACATGCTGGTGACGGACGCGACCGACATCCCGCGCGCGATCACCGAGGCGTTCCACCTCGCGAGCACGGGGCGCCCGGGGCCGGTGCTCGTCGACATCCCGAAGGACGTGCTCCAGGAGCAGACGACCTTCACCTGGCCCGCCGAGATGCGGCTGCCCGGCTACCGGCCGACCACCCGGCCGCACGGCAAGCAGATCCGCGAGGCCGCCAAGCTCATCTGCGCGGCGAAGCAGCCGGTGTTCTACGTCGGCGGCGGCGTGCTCAAGGCCCGCGCGTGGGACGAGCTGCGCGAGCTCGTCGAGCTGACCGGCATCCCGGTCGTGTCGTGCACGCCGACATCGACCCCGCCGAGATCTCCAAGAACCGCCGCGCCGACGTGCCGATCGTCGGCGACGCGAAGGAGGTCATCGTCGACCTCACCGAGGCCGTGCGCGCCGAGCGCGCGTCCGGGCACGCGAACCTCACGCCGTGGTGGGCGCGGCTGGACGGGCTGCGCGAGACCTACCCGCTGGGCTACGACTGGCCGGCCGACGGCTCGCTCTCGCCCGAGTACGTCATCGAGCGGCTCGGCAAGATCGCCGGGCCGGACGCCGTGTACGCCGCGGGCGTGGGCCAGCACCAGATGTGGGCGGCCCAGTTCATCTCCTACGAGCAGCCGCGCAGCTGGCTCAACTCCGGCGGCCTCGGGACGATGGGCTTCGCCGTTCCGGCCGCGATGGGCGCGAAGATGGCCCGCCCCGACGCCGTGGTCTGGGCGATCGACGGCGACGGCTGCTTCCAGATGACCAACCAGGAGCTCGCCACCTGCGCGATCGAGGGCATCCCGATCAAGGTCGCCATCATCAACAACGGCAACCTCGGCATGGTCCGGCAGTGGCAGAACCTCTTCTACTCGGAGCGGTACTCCAACACCGACCTCGGCACGCACAAGCACCGCATCCCCGACTTCAAGCTGCTGTCCGAGGCGATGGGCTGCGTCGGGCTGCGCGCGGAGTCGCGGGAGGAGGTCGACCGGGTCATCCAGCAGGCGATGGAGATCGACGACCGGCCCGTCGTCATCGACTTCGTCGTCGGCGCCGACGCCCAGGTGTGGCCGATGGTCGCGGCCGGCACGGGCAACGACCAGATCATGGCCGCCCGCAACATCCGCCCGCTGTTCGACGGCGACGAGCTCGTCACCGACACCGGCACGGTCGCGGCCGTCACCGCGGAAGCGCTGAACGACTCGGCCGGGGGGACCTCCGCATGAGCACCGAACGGCACACCCTCTCCGTCCTCGTCGAGGACAAGCCCGGCGTGCTCGCCCGGGTCTCCGGGCTGTTCTCCCGGCGCGGGTTCAACATCTCCTCGCTGGCGGTCGGGCCGACCGAGCACCCCGAGGTCTCGCGGATGACGATCGTCGTCGACGTCGAGGACCTGCCGCTGGAGCAGGTCACCAAGCAGCTCAACAAGCTGGTGCACGTCATCAAGATCGTGGAGCTCGAGCCGGCCGCCTCCGTGCAGCGCGAGCTCCTGCTGGTGAAGGTGCGCGCCGACCCCGGCGTGCGCAGCCAGGTGCTCGAGGTCGTGAACCTGTTCCGCGCGAACGCCGTGGACGTCACCCCGGAGGCCCTGACGATCGAGGCCACCGGCACGGCCGAGAAGATCGCCGCGCTGCTGAAGAACCTGGAGCCCTTCGGGATCCGGGAGATGGTGCAGTCCGGCACGATCGCCGTCGGCCGAGGGCCGCGCTCCATCACCGCCACCGCCGTCCGCTAGAGCTAAGGAACTCGCATGACCGTCAACATCTACTACGACGCCGACGCCGACCTGTCGATCATCCAGGGACGCAAGGTCGCCGTCATCGGCTACGGCAGCCAGGGCCACGCCCACTCGCTGTCGCTGCGCGACTCCGGCGTCGACGTGCGCATCGGCCTCCCCGAGGGCTCGAAGAGCCGCGCCAAGGCCGCCGACGAGGGGCTGACGGTGGGCACTCCCGCCGAGGTCTCCGCCTGGGCCGACCTGATCATGATCCTGGCGCCGGACACCAAGCAGCGCTTCATCTACGCCGACGACATCGCCCCGAACCTCAAGGCGGGCGACGCGATCTTCTTCGG